>CAMAQX010000206.1 GCA_945860455.1 Lishizhenia tianjinensis | reverse complement strand
CGATGTATTTGTCTTTATCTTTAATTGGGGTTGTAAGAATCATTCCAGCCACCGCTTTAGAATCATAAGCAAATTTCAATAGTTTATCTTCCACAAACGATGAGTTGAAACCTTGTATAGCAGGCTTGTTGTCGGAAATAGTGATAGGTCGAACCGTTTTTTTCTTCTGACTTACCAACGTATCAAATAAAATAGATCGTTTGTACAAGTCTTCTACTGCTGTCAGTTTTTTATCTAAATCTTCTATGAATGTATAAGCCTCGTTTTCTCTTTCATCCGTGGTTTCTTGGCTAGATTTGAAAACTTTAGCAACTGAAGCAAGTACAGGGAATAATGTATTATCTCTTTCCATCACTTCAATGATGTGGTATCCGAATTGTGTTTTTACAACTCCAATGGTTCCAATCGGTTGTGTAGCACAAAATTCTCCAAATTCTTTCACCATCTCACCTTCTAAGAAATCTTCATAAACGCCACCTTTTTCAATGGATGGTTGATCAGTACTGTGTTTTTTTACAAATTCTTCAAAATTGTCTTTAGTAATTAATTTGAATAAACTATCGGCTAAGTTTTTCTTTTGTTTCAATACAGTTGAATCCGTAGATTGATTATTTCCAATCAAAATATGTCTTGCTTTCAATCTGGAAGGAGTAAATCCAATTACTTTTGATACAAGGATGTTTCCGTTAGAGAAATAGGGGCCAACTAGTGTTCCAATAGTAGCTGTTTTGAACAATGTATCATAATCACGAGGATATGTAAGGAATCGATTCGCTTTTGGATGACCTTCAGGAACCGCTGTAGCTTGCTTACCAGAAGAATATAGTTTTAACTCACTGTTTTTGTAAATGTATATGGAATCATTATTGGTTTTAGCAAATCCACTTTTCAATGCGTCCATTTTCTTTCTAATGTCAACTGTATCTTTTTTTGAAGGAACAACAACAAAATCCATCACTTTCACCTCACGATTAGACTCTTGAATTGCGTATTTTTTATCTTCCTTGTGTTTGTCGTAGAAATCTTTTATTTCCGCATCTGTAACCTTAAACTCAGCATCGTTTAATTCACTGAATTTTTTTACCACCACAGAAATACTTTTTGTCTCTTTTTGAGCGTAATACTCATCCTCAGCTTCAAGCGAAGTAACATAAACTCCTTGACCGATTAATGCTGTGTATTTTTCAGATTTTCTTTTTTCAATGAAATTAACCTTTAATTCATCCCATTGTTTTTTAACATCAGCAGTTTTAGATGTTGACATTTCTTTAATTCTAGCCTCCAAACTTTTTTTGTTTAGAACACCGGTTACAGAGTCAGTAAAACCTTGAGCAATTTCCGGAAGTACAGCAAAACCATCATTTCCGAATAAATATGCTTTAAATTCAGCATCTCCTACTTCGATTCCTAAATTTTCATATTCTTTGGTTAAAATTTCATTGTCTACTACAAAATTCCATGCTTGCTCGTTCGCCGTTTCTTGATCTTGTTGCGTGAATTCTTTTTGCTGCTGTTGCGCTTGCATTCTACCTTGTTGCTCAAATCTTTGAACAGCTACCTCATATTTTTGACCAACAACCTTAGTTCCATAGACTGTTCCTAAACCGTACTGATCGGAGTAGCCACCCATAATAGATTTGTAATCAGAGAGGATAAATGCAACCAATGCAAGCCCAATGATTAGTATTAACAACCAAGATTTTTCACGAATTTTTCCAATTAAAGCCATTTCAAAAATTTTAGGCTGCGAATATACACAAAATCATTCTATATTGAAAATGTATATTGAATAAAAAAGGCCGGAATTTCTTCCGATCCTTGTATTTTACTGCCCTCCTTTTTTTATCACTTTTGGAGGTTCAGGCTTTGTTTCAGTTGGTTTTGATTCTACTGGCTTCGTTTCAGTTGGTTTTGTTATTGTTGGTTTTATAACTGCAGGTTTTGTTTCTGCAGGTTTCGACGGAGTAGGTTTGGTAGTAGTTGGCTTTGGTGTTACGGTGTTTTTCGGTGTTGTATTAGTTTGTTGCGGGGTGGTAGTGGAATTTTTAGGACTAACCACATTGGGTTTTGGTGTTGTAATAGTTTGTGTTTTGTTATTCCCGTTACCATTACCATTACCATTACCATTTGAATTTCCGTTTCCATTGCTGTTTCCTACACCTGTATTGGTTCCAGCTCCATTACTGACATTGCCATTACTGTTCTCATCATCAACGGTTCCACTTTGATCTACTGTTCCATTTGGTCCTCCGCCTCCTTGACCAGGATTAGAACTATCAACGCCATCCGCATTATTTCCGTGGCCATTATTTCCGTTTCCATTTCCGGAATTATTTCCATTCACATTAGTAGTATCTGTAGTTGTTGAGTTTCCATTAGTTGGGTTTTCTGATCCGTTCCCATTTTCATTACCCACAGTTCCACTTTGATCTGTTGATCCATTTGGGTCTCCACCACCTTGTTCTGGATTAGAACCATTAACGCCATCAGCATTATTTACCTGACCATTATTACCGTTTTCAGAACCTGAATTATCTTGTCCATTTCCTGAATTAGAATCATTCCCATTATCAAGTCCTGTTGTGTCACGGTGATCATTTAAATCTAGCTGCGGGCATGCTCCTAAAATAGCACCTTGAGCTTGGTATGCAGGCCATTGTGAAATTGGAATTTCTATTGTTTGTTGATTTTTTGGATTGTCTACAGGAGTTACACAAATTAGAATTGTTTGCTCAACTACAATTGGGTTGTAAATTATGGTAATTGTTTTTGTGGCAACATTACACCCATTATTTACTGAAATCTCAACCACATTTGTTCCTTGTTGAAGATTTAAGTTGGCACTAACACTGTTTGCGGAGAAATTAAATCCAGTAATTGGTTGCCCATTTAATGTGAATTGAATTTCGTTTACATTCGAAACATTGGCAACATTGAAAGAAACGTTTTGTGAAGCATTCGTAGTTGTGGTAGAGTTTCCAGATGGAGACCCCAATGTAACGGTAGCATCTTTACATCTTGAGATTGAATAGGATTCAGTTGCCGTACCACAGTTGTTAGCGGCACTAATTTCAACGGTCAATGTACCATTTGGTAAATTAATTTGTCCTGAAATTAACCCGTTAATGTTCGTGTAATTAGATGTTGGATTTCCATTTACTTTAACCGTAACGGTAGTATTTACTGTGTAATTTTGAATTTGAGCACTTAGCGCCAAACTCGTAGCATTTGTTGAACCTCCAGAAGGAATAGAATTCAAGAAATTAATTGCTAATGGATTACAAGGAAGAGTTTGATTGATTGTAATCACCTGATTTACGGTGTTACACCCATTATTTACGGTAATCTCAACCACGTTTGCTCCTTGAGCCAGATTCAAGTTAGCGCTTACCTCATTTCCATTCAATGAAATTCCAGAAATGGCTTGACCATTTAGTTTTAAAACAATTTGATTAGCAGCTGAGGCATTAGCAACGTTGAATTTCACCACCTGTGAAGAACTTGCGGTTGTAGAAACAAGTGTAGACGGTGTATTGAGTGTTATTGTAGCATCTTTACATCTTGAAATGGAATAGGTTTCAGTTGCCGTTCCACAGTTGTTCGTTGCACTGATTTCTACGGTCAATGTACCATTTGGTAAATTAATTTGGCCTGAAATTAACCCGTTAATGTTCGTGTAATTAGATGTTGGATTTCCATTTACTTTAACCGTAACGGTAGTATTTGCTGTGTAATTTTGAATTTGAGCACTTAGCGCTAAACTCGTAGCATTTGTTGAACCACCGGATGGAATGGAATTCAAGAAATTAATTGCTAATGGATTACAAGGTGCAGCGTAATTAACAACAATTGTTTTAGAATTATTTCCACATTCATTGCTTGAAGCTAAAACTAGGGTGTTTTGACCAGCAACTAATGTGATTGAAGCAGTTAATTGTCCATTAGAATAATTATAGCCTGAGATTTGATTTCCATTATTTGATAAAGAAATTGTTTGGTTCACTGTAAGATTCGTAATGGATGCTTGAAGCGTAAATTGTGCATTGTTTACAGTACTTGTCAAATTTACTGGAGAATTTACGGTAATGAACGGAGCATCACAATTTTTCCCATTGATGATTATCGTTTTCGTACTTGTTCCACATCCAGTTGTTGAAGTTAATACAATCGTATTTATTCCAGCAGTCAAGGTGAGAGGTGCAACGAGCTGACCATTATTGAAGTTTAAATTGGTAATAGACAACCCATTATGAATCAAAATCAATTCTGAAGCTGAATTAACGTTTTGAGTAACCGCTTGGAAGGTGAAATTACCCGTATTTAATGTCTGATTTGAATTTGCTGGATTAGTAATAGTAACAGTTGGAGCAATACATGGGGCAAAGTTAACGGTGAAAGTTTTTGTATCTGCACCGCATGAGTTTACCGCGGATAGAACGAAAACATTCGGACCAGAAGCTAATTGTATTTGAGTATTAAAGGTATTTCCTGTTAGTGTATGTGAAACGATAGAACCATTTTGGGTAAAAGTAATCCCT
>CAMAQX010000205.1 GCA_945860455.1 Lishizhenia tianjinensis | reverse complement strand
AAAAGCAGTGAAAATTCATAACAACTTGAACACCACTGTCAAACATACTATTCCTGCCGAATTATATTTGCATACTACCGAAGCAAACAAAGAAATTGCGCAATTTCGAATTGTGGAATGGGGCGCACTAACTCATTTTAAGGCGACTGAAACAATCACATTTGAATTTTCACCTCAACCTAGTTTCAATAAAAACTTCGATTTACTAGCAACTGATTTTGTAGAACGTAGCAAACTAGGCAATCACAATTTAATTTTTTCCAATCAACCTAAACAAATTGAACGACTACACCAAATATTTCAGGATGTAAACCAAGATGTCGCCTTTACCTCCATGAATTTAGCATTGCACGAAGGATTTATTGCTCCTGAACTCAAATTGGTGTGCTATACCGACCATCAAATTTTTGAACGGTATCATCGATTTAGGTTAAAAGAAGGATTTCGACAAGCAAAACAAGCACTCACATTAAAGGAAATATACAACCTTCAAAAAGGAGATTATGTAACACACATAGATCATGGAGTAGGGCAATTTTCTGGGCTTGAGACAATTGATGTTAATGGAAAACCCCAAGAGGCCATTCGATTGGTATACAAAGATGGAGATGTGCTTTATGTGGGGATTCACTCGCTTCATCGCATTTCTAAGTTCACGGGAAAAGAAGGAACGGTGCCAAAAATGAATAAATTGGGTACACAGGCTTGGTCAACGTTAAAAAATAAAACAAAGAAAAAAATAAAGGAGCTAGCCTTTGATTTGATTCAATTATATGCCAAACGGAAAAGTCAACCCGGATTTGCTTTTACTCCCGATACCTATTTGCAAAATGAGCTGGAAGTTTCATTTATGTATGAGGATACTCCCGATCAAGCAAAAGCAACGGCTGCCTTTAAACAAGACATGGAATCAGCAACTCCGATGGATCGACTGGTGTGTGGGGATGTTGGTTTTGGTAAAACTGAAATTGCTATTCGCGCAGCATTTAAAGCAGTTGCAGACTCGAAACAAGTAGCTGTTTTGGTTCCAACCACCATTTTATCGATGCAGCATTTTCGAAGTTTTAAGGAACGATTGAAAGATTTTCCATGTACAGTAGATTACATCAATCGTTTTAAATCAGCCAAACAAACCACAGAAACCTTGAGAAAAGTGGCCAATGGTGAAATTGATATTCTCATCGGAACACATGCCATTGCGGCTGATCGCGTGAAATTCAAAGATTTGGGATTAATGATTATCGATGAAGAACAAAAATTTGGAGTTTCTGTAAAAGATAAACTCAAAACACTGCGTGCAACGGTCGATACCTTAACCCTAACAGCAACACCAATCCCACGTACGTTACAGTTTTCATTGATGGGCGCCAGAGATTTAAGCATTATCAATACACCCCCCCCCAATAGGCAGCCTGTTTTAACAGAAATAATCAGTTTTAATGAAGAAACCATTCGAGATGCTGTTTCCTATGAAGTGAGTCGCGGTGGACAAGTCTTTTTTGTCAATAATCGCTTATCAAACATCAAAGAAATAGCTGGAATGATTCAGCGATTATGTCCCGGAGTGCGCATTGGTATTGGACATGGTCAAATGGATGGTACAGCCTTGGAAAAGGTTATGTTTGATTTCATTGAAGGAAATTACGACGTGTTAATAGCAACAACCATTATTGAATCCGGTATTGATATTTCAAATGCAAACACGATAATTATTAACGATTCACACCAGTTTGGATTGAGCGATTTACATCAGCTGAGAGGACGTGTTGGAAGAAGCAATAAAAAAGCATTTTGTTACCTCGTTTCTCCAAAATTCAGTTTTTTAACCTCAGAAGCACGGAAACGATTAGAGGCTTTGGTTCAGTTTTCTGATTTAGGTTCTGGATTCAATATTGCCATGAAAGATTTGGACATTCGTGGTGCAGGGAACTTACTCGGAGGAGAACAAAGTGGATTTATTTCAGAAATTGGCTTTGAGATGTATCAAAAAATCTTAAATGAAGCCATGCAAGAACTCCGGGAAAATGAATTCAAAGATTTATTTGACGAAAGAGAAACAGACAGTTTTCATTCTTTTGTAAACGACTGCATCTTTGAAACCGATCAAGAAGTTAGAATACCAGACGATTATGTGAACAATGTTGCGGAGCGCTTGAGTTTGTACCAGGAGTTAGATAATTCAAAAACAGAAATCGAATTAAATCAATTTTCGGAGCGTTTAATAGATCGATTTGGTCCACTTCCTAGAGCGGTTAATGAATTACTTATCTCGTTTCGATTGCGCTGGCTAGCAGAGGAACTTGGCATGGAGCGCATTGTTATTAAATCTCAAAAATTAGTGGGGTATTTCATTGCCAATCCACAATCTCCATTTTTTGAAACAGAAACTTTCATGCACTTGTTGAATACCATTCAAAGCAATCCAAGCGGGTATCGATTAGCACAACAAAACGAAAAATTGCGATTAATAATTGAACCGGTTGCTCATATCAAAGACGCGATGGAAAAAATGAAAGCCTTAAAAAAAACAGAGTAACCTAAAGAATTGTATTACACCAAATTAGCGTAATATAATAATCCAATGGCTATCAACGCCGAAAGCAAGCCAAAAACCTTTTGTGCAGTCAATTTTTCTTTAAAGGCAAGAAAGCCAAGAATCGCTGAAATAACGACAATGCTAATATTTACAATTGCCAATACAGTTGAATCGCTCCATCCTGTTGAGGAATAAGCTTGGATTAACAGATAAATCGAGAAAAAATTAGGAATTCCTAAACACACACCTGCAAACATGTTTTTTAACTCCAACGTTGACTCTTTTTTCGCGATCGATATAGTCATTATTAATACGCCAATAAACCCTGCGATTCCGAAGCCAATTGCCGAAAACAAAGCTGCGCTTACATGCGTTAATAAATGATTTTGAACGAAATTCAATACAAAATCCAACAACCCACTCCCAAAGAAAAGGATAAATAACATCCAAATGGACTTGTTTTCAAAGTCTTTTTCACGATCCAAGGAAACCAATAAGACACCCACAATTGCCGCACAAATTCCAAGTATTTTCCATAAAGTAAAGGTCTCTGAAACACTAATTCCAATGCAAATTGCACTGACAGCCATACTCATTTTAACAGAAACGGAGGTGCGCGCAACCCCATTGACTTGTGAGCTTTTACCCATTAATACAAATAGAGAAATAAACAAAACACCACAAATCAGGGCGGCTATTAACCAGTTTGTATTAGACCACGCTTTATCCTTCCACGTGTGGCCATACAGAATAAAACCACAGAGAAAAGCAGTAACATAATTGAAAACAATGGCTTGAAAGGTATTGATTCCAAATTTTGGGAAAAGCTTGAATAAAACAAAAATGAAACTTGAAAAAAGAATACACCCAATTAATGCAATCATTTTCGATAATAATAATAAATGTTGTCTTCACCAAATGGTTGCGTATCCGAAGGGACTTTGCTGATTACAGGTGCTTTAACCCCCTCCTCAAAATTCTTTTTACCCACAATAACACGCGCCTCATCCCACAAATTATCTACAATAAAATATTGCAAAGTTCGACTCCCTCCTTCCACAAAAACCGATTGAATTCCACGGTGGTATAACTCCGAAAGGATATTTGACGTACTTGTTTCAGGGATTTTTACCCATTCAACATTGTTATTAGTATGATTTTTTAATCGATTAAAAATAATTGTTGGTGCGTCTTTTGAAAAAATATTCATGTCATTTTTCAGTTGCAATTGGCTATCAATAACAATTCGAATAGGATTTTTACCGTGAAATTCCCTTACTGTCAACGAGGGATTGTCGTGTAAAATGGTATTTCTACCCACTAAAATTGCTTGTTCTTGGGAACGCCATTTATGTACAAGGGCTTTTGTTTCCGGTGCGCTAATCCAGTTGATACCAGTGTCATTCGTTTTTCGTGAGCGATCTAGAAAGCCATCCAAGGTTTGTGCCCATTTCAATATGACATACGGTCGCTGCTTTTCATGAAAAGTAAAAAATCGTTTGTTGAGGCGCTTACAAGCATCTTCCAAAATTCCAACTTCAACCTCAATTCCAGAACGTTTTAACTTTTCAATCCCTCTACCAGCCACTTTTGGATTGCTATCCGTGCTTCCAATTATCACCTGTTTTACTTGCAGCTGTATCAATAAATCGGCACAAGGGGGTGTTTTACCAAAATGAAAACACGGCTCAAGAGAGACATAAACTGTTGATCCAGAAATTAATGATTTATCTATAACGGAATCAACAGCATTTACCTCTGCATGGGCTTCTCCAACCAATTTATGGTACCCTTCACCAATTATTTTTCCATCTTTAACGATTACACATCCAACCATAGGGTTAGGCGCAACATATCCTTCGCCCAATTGAGCTAAATAAAGGCATCGTTGCATAAATTTTTCGTGAATCATCAAATCGTTTTATTCAAATTCGATCAGAACAGTTCCTTTATCAACAACAGAACCCACTTCAATTTGAATATTCTTTACTACACCAATACCATCTGCTTTT
>CAMAQX010000204.1 GCA_945860455.1 Lishizhenia tianjinensis | reverse complement strand
ACCACATCATTGAAGTGATGGAAAGAGATAATACATTATTCCCTGTACTTGCTTCAGTTGCTAAAGTTTTCAAATCTAGCCAAGAAACCACGGATGAAAGAGAAAACGAAGCGTATACATTCATTGAGGACCTAGATAAAAAATTGAATGCCGTTGAAGATCTATACAAACGAACAGTATTGTTTGACACCTTGGTAAGTCAGAAGAAAAAAACCGTTCGTCCTATCACAATCTTCGATAATAAACCAGCTGTTCAAGGATTCAACACTTCGTTTGTTGAGGATAAAATTTTAAAATTTGCGTATGATTCCAAGGCTGTTGCAGGAATGATTCTATCAACTCCAATTAAGGACAAAGACAAATACATCGTTGCTTATTTATCAGCTATCAAGAAAAAAGGAACACCAACCTATGATGATGTTAAAGCACGTATGGAAAAGGAACTAATTGAGGAGAAAAAATTCAAACGTGTTGCCAATCAATTAAGCGTTGATAAAACATTAGAAGATATGGCGCGCAGAGCTAGCGTTCAGATTGTAAAAGCTGACGTTACTTTTGGTAATCCGCAAATTGCGAATATTGGTTTTGAACCAGAAGTTATCGGAGCAATTTTCTCTGGTGTAAAAGATGGTCAACGAACTAAAGCGATTAAAGGGAAATCGGGGATTTTTATCGTACGAGTTGATGCAACTAAGAAAGCTCCGGCAACTGCATCGTTTAAAGTGGAGAAAGAACAAATGCTTGGATCTTCAAGAGGTGCTTTACAAGGTCAATTTATGGGAGCTCTTCGCAAGAAAGCAGAAGTTATTGATAACCGTCGCTTTAATCGATTGGGAATAATTAGAGAATAATTCTTTCATGGGTCAGAAAGGAAAAGTAATTGTTTCTGTTACCAATGATTTAGTTACTGATAATCGCGTACACAAAGTATGTATTTTTCTTGTTGAGGAAGGGTACCAAGTTACACTTGTTGGCAGAAGGCTTAAAAACAGTTTAGAAATTCAAGGAAGACATTATTCTACCAAGCGATTAAGGTTATTGTTTACCAAAGGTGCACTATTCTATTTGGAATTTAACTTTCGCTTGTTTTTCTATTTGCTACTTCATCGATCCAGTATTCTTGTATCAAATGATTTAGACACTCTGTTAGCCAATTATTTGGTATCAAAAGTTAAAAAGGTCAAATTAGTTTATGATACGCATGAGTATTTCACGGAGGTTCCAGAACTAGTTGAGCATCCCTTTAAGCAAAAGATTTGGCAAAAATTAGAGCGATGGATTTTTCCTAAGCTAAGGAATGTCTATACCGTGAATCATTCCATTGCTGAGATTTATCACCAAAAGTATAGCGTTCCTGTTCAAGTTGTTCGAAATGTTGCTCCACTCTTTTATCATTCAGAAAAGAAGAGCAGAGAATTGTTAGGATTACCTTTGGATAAATTCATTATCATTCTACAAGGTTCCGGTATCAACAAAAAAAGAGGTGCTGAGGAAGCTGTTGAAGCCATGAAAAGTATTGAGGGTGCACTATTACTTATTATCGGAGGAGGCGATGTTTTATCCATCTTAAAAAAACAAGTGGAAATTAATTCTTTGGACAAAAAAGTTATCTTTTTACCAAAGATGCCCTATTCAGAAATGATGCACTATACATGCAATGCAGATTTAGGTTTAGCCATTGATCATACCGATGTAATAAACCACAAATTAGCCTTACCCAATAAATTCTTCGATTATATACAAGCGCAAGTTCCAATACTAGCGACTGATTTGACAGAGGTTAGAGCATTAATAGAACAATACGATATTGGATTCATTCTTGAAAACCCATTGACCGCAGAAAGATTATCAGAAAAGATTCGGGAAATCATGGAAATGGATGTTGAACGCATCAACATATTAAAGAACAATCTTTTACAAGCAAAAGAAAAAGAAAATTGGCAAAATGAATTAGTAAAGGTTCAAAACATTTATTCCAATCTCAATTAATAAATGTTAATTTTTGGTAGTTGTCAATAAATAGCTTAACTTTGGAGATAAGTTTGAACACAGAAACAGTAACGGCTGGAGAACTCTTCAAATTTTTATCACAATACATTCAATATTAAGATATATTGTGGGGTGGAGCAGTTGGTAGCTCGTCGGGCTCATAACCCGAAGGTCGCACGTTCGAGTCGTGTCCCCGCTACAAGGAAAAGCCAGTCAAAATTTGACTGGCTTTTTGCATTTCCAGAAGCGCTGAAAGTTTACTTTCAAAAGCGGATGGGAATGGGAAAGGAAGAACGCTCAGCGCTCTGTACTTTTTCTTGTTAAACCCCAATAACATCCATCCTGACCGAAAGAAGTGAGCGTCAGGATATTCGTTTCCCTGCTACTAGATAAGACTCATGAGTTAAATTAATTGGTGATTCCTTTATTTGTCACTCCGAATTACTTGGTATATCGGACCTTTACTCCTTCTCAATTCGACTTAAAATCAAGAAAAAACATTATTACAAAAACTTTGTTGTGAAAGAGTAAATTATTGTAAAATGAAATTTGTTTACCTATCTCACATCGTAAATGTACTTGTTGCTGGAATGATGGGTACTCTCCTATTTTTTAACTCGGATAGCCAGATTATAGAAGTTTTTGGTCCTCAAACTCCAGCTCGACAAATTCTTTCTTGCGTATACCTTTCAATTGCTATAATGAGCAGCGTGGCATTGATTTCAAAGCGCAAAACTATAAGTATCGCAATTGTATTATTCCCAGTGCAAATAGTCTATAAAATCTTAACGCTTATTGCTGTTTCAGATATATTAAATCCCGTTCCCTGGTCTAACTTAGCAGTAAGTATTTTACATGCTTATTCACTTTATTTGATTTATAAAAATCAGCTTCAATATAAATCGATCACTTAGAAATTCTAAAGAGTCGTTATTTAATCCTTGATATGTCTATTTTTACTATCAAAAATGAACCCCAATAATCAAAGGACTCTCCCCTGGAGTTATTTCTTCAAGCCACTGTAAATATTATACAATTTTTGAATAAACCTATTGAAATGAAGTTCATCCTTAGCAACTGAATATTCGGTTTCTAATTCGGTTTCGCAGAAGTACTTTTCACTCGTTGATTGAATTAACCAAAACTTTTTGTCAAAATCTAACGTCCAATTAATAGCCTCTATGTCATAAGGCTGCTTTGAAAATACCCCCTCGAATGAATTAAACGATTTGCCATAAGTGCGAACAGCAACAATTTTATCGTCAATTACAATAAGACTTTTACCATTGTCTGTCAAAAGAGAATTTATTGGACATCGCACATAAAACTTTTCTTTATCATAAAATTTCTCATCATCAAATGAATTTTGAATTAGCATACTGATGACTTTTTCTCCTTCTCTTTCAAATTTAATTTTGACCAATCCAGGAAGAACCTGAACATCATTTTCATCAGGGTACTCTTTGCAAGTAAAGGGTTTGCCATAGTAATAATATTCACCTTCTTCTATTTTGTCAAAGGCGCCATTGTGCCCTTTTTCTTTTGCTGAATTAAGTTGATTTTTGATGTATGTGGTTAAATTTTGATAATAATCTGCTAAACCCTTGTATTCTGTTCCAAAATTGCTCGTACTTGTTCCTAATTCATATTTCAGAGATTCCGCCTCAAAAAATTCTTGAGCACTTGAATAGGGTTTACCACTCCCTTTCCCCTTAATAAAGGTGCCGCTTTGAATGTATCCTTTTTGGTCTTTTAAATCAACATCTATTCTTTCATCCAGACAAGCAATTCTTTTATACTTGTCATCACTACCGATACCACTTTCGAGCTCACTAAATTTAACAGATGCTATCATTCCACTTCCAATCGCTATGTATGCATAATTATTATTGTTAATTCCTTCATAATATTCCTTGTCTTGTTTTCTAATCAGCACATAGGCTAGCGGATAAATAGAATTAATTGGAACTAAACTACACAATGTTTCCCCATACATAAAGTCATACCGGAACAAATCATTTCCTTGGATATCTTTTTTATTCAACGAAACACGTGTGAAAGTGACATCCTTTTCAAGGTAGGTAGAGGCTGATTTTAACCTCCATTTACCCTCACCTGATCCAATGTATTCATTAAAAGCTTTGGCTTGATTATAATGATAACTCGAATTTTGAGAATTAGCAATATAATTTATCCCTAATAACAAACTCAATATCAAAAAGAAATTTAATCTAAACATATTCCAATTTTTTATTTGTTCAAATTTAAAAAAATTGAACTAAGTTGAGCTCTTCAAAATGAAATTATTTATCGTAAAACATTAACTGTTCCTGTAAAGCTTTATTTGTCATCATTATTCTTTAGATGAAAATCAATTACCCAAGTATAGGTGCCTGCTTTAACTGGAATATTTTTATTGTACCCCCCCCAATAACATCCATCCTGACCGAAAGAAGCGAGCGTCAGGATATTCGTGTCCCCGCTACTGAAAAGAAAAATGGTCAACAGTGGCGGATGACTTAGTTTTTGTAATACTGAAAAATGGAACTGTTACTTTTCCAACTTTTTTCGTAACTTTGATTGAAT
>CAMAQX010000203.1 GCA_945860455.1 Lishizhenia tianjinensis | reverse complement strand
AACACAACCGATTGGATGAATCAGACTTCACCGATTTTAGTCCAGCAGGAAATGTGTATAAATCGAGTAGGCGCTTTATTTTGGGAAAAGACTTAACGCCGAATAATTCAGTTCAAAAATGGTCTGGTCCAGCGTTAGGCTTAGGCGATGAAACGGAAGTACAGGTGCCAAAATCTATCAATAGAATCAGAATTCAAGGTGCTGGCAGTCGATTTGTTCATGGAGGTTCAAGTTTACAGGAAATAGTTGTTCCGGTTTTAGAAATCAATAAAGCGCGCAAGAGCGATATTGAACAAGTTGAAATAGATATTATTAGTGGCTCTTCCAATATTACCAGTAATACCTTTGCGGTAAGTTTTTATCAGAAGCAACCTGTAGCAGATAAAATTCAGCAGCGACAATTAAAGGCTGCCTTTTACACCATTTCAGGCCTAATGATTTCAGATGTAAAAACCCTGCTTTTCAATAGTCTGGAAAACGATGCAATTGGAAGGGAGAAAAGGCAAAGTTTTCTTTTTACTTCAGAGGCTGCAAAGCACAATGGACAGGATGTCTTTTTAAAGCTGGAGGAGCTTATAGAGGGTACAAGTCAATTCAAAACATACAAAAGTATCACTTACCGAATGCTTATTGCCTTCGCTAGTGAGTTTGATGATTTTTAAACAGAATAAAATATGGATACATTAGATGCGAAACTCAATAAGTCCTTTGCTGGCAAGGTAGTCAGGAAGGATTTGACCAAGCTAATAAAGGAAGGAGCAAATGTTCCAGTTTATGTATTAGAGTATTTACTTGGAATGTATTGTGCTACCGATGATGAAGCTACCATAAAAGAAGGCATTCAAAAAGTAAAACAGATTTTGGCTGATAATTATGTCAGACCGGATGAATCGGAAAAAATTAAGGCTAAAATCAAGGAAAAAGGCCGGTATAAAATTATAGATAAGGTTACGGCTAAGTTAAACGAGAAGGAAGATAGGTATGAAGGCCTTCTTTCAAACATTAATATCAAAAATGTCATCATTGATGACAGCTACATTCGTAAATACGAAAAGTTACTGGCGGGTGGTATCTGGTCCATACTTACCTTGGAATATTGGTTTGATGAAAACTCCAAAGATTCTCCATTTAAAATAGTAGATCTTAAGCCTATCCAGATGCCTGAAACGGATATTTCAGATTTTTTGAAACACAGGCAGGATTTTACGCTGGAAGAATGGATTGACATTATTTGTAGAAGTGTGGGTATGGAGCCTGTCAATTTAGATGAAAAAACAAAATGGCATTTGGTTGCCAGAATGATTCCATTTGTAGAGAAAAACTTTAATATCTGCGAGTTAGGTCCAAGAGGTACCGGTAAATCTTATGTGTATGATGAAATTTCTCCGTATTCAATTCTGATTTCAGGTGGTCAAACTACGGTTGCCAACTTGTTTTACAACATGAGTACGAGAGCGGTTGGCTTAGTTGGTATGTGGGATGTGGTTGCCTTTGATGAAGTGGCTGGGATTAATATGAAAGACAAGGATGGTATTCAAATAATGAAGGGTTTTATGGCCAATGGCTCTTTTAGCAGAGGTAAGGAAAGTATAAATGCAGATGCTTCGATGGTATTTGTGGGGAATATTAACGGTTCCATCGAAAATCTGGTTAAGACAAGTCATTTGTTTAGTCCTTTTCCGAAGGACATGATTGATACTGCATTTTTTGACCGCTTTCACCATTATCTGCCAGGCTGGGAAATTCCCAAAATGCGTCCCGAGTTTATAACCAATGCTTACGGTTTTATTTCTGACTATTATGCAGAATGTTTAAGAGAATTGAGAAAACATAACTTTTCTGATGTAATTGGTCAATATTTCAGGTTGGGTAAAGACTTAAATCAACGGGATACCATTGCAGTGAAGCGGACGGTCAGTGGCTTAGTTAAGTTGTTATTCCCCGATGGAAAATATACAAAGGAGGAAGTTCGGAAATGTATTGAATATGCGTTAGTAGGCAGAAGGAGGGTAAAAGAGCAAATGAAAAAAATTGGGGGCATGGAGTTTTACGATGTCCATTTCAGCTACATAGATTTGGAGGATAATGAAGAACATTTTGTAGGCGTACCGGAGAGTGGGGGTAAAAGTCTTATACCGGAGGGCGATTTGCCTGCGGGAACAATATATGTAGTGGGTAAAAATGCTGAATCCGGACAGAAGGGATTATTCCGGCTTGACATTCAAAAGATGCCTGGAAATGGTAAAATTAGTGATACTGGTTTTGGCGGTGGGACAGCCATCAAAGAAGAGTTAAAAGAAGCGGTAAACTACCTTAGGTCAAATCTCAACCGAATAACACAATCAGCGAAATATAATGATTTTGAGTTTCATTTAAAAAGCACCGATCTTAATGGCATTGGCAATAACCGAGGGTTAGCATTGGCTATTTTTCTTTCCATAGTATCCTCCATTGCAGAGCGCCCGGTATTATCGCAACTTACTATTTTGGGTTCAATGAGTATTGGCGGGGCAATCATTGGCTCGGACAACCTGGGAGAATACCTTCAGGTAGCGGCAGATAGTGGGGCAAAAAAAGTATTAATACCTGCGGTTGACATGGCACAACTTGGGAAAGTCCCGGCAGACCTGATTTCAAAATTCAGTTTAGTCATTTATAGTGATCCAGTAGATGCTGCATTTAAAGCGATGGGGTTGGAGTAGGAGAATATTAATTTAATTATTAACTAAGGTGTAATATGTTATTTACAAGAAATGCTTTTCATTTTCGAAAATTCTACAAAGAGGAAGTCGCAAGAGAAGGTAGTTATATAGACCTCAATTTTGTGGGTTCTCTACATCCCGACAAAAGGCGTAGAGAAACGGGATTTTCAAAACTCATATATGGGAACAGGGAAGATTTGGGAAAATTATTAGGAACAATTGCTTTAAACGTAGCCGCAGATGACCAAGCAATCTATGAACTAATTCAAAATGCAGACGATTGTAAATCTTCATTTTTTAGCGTGAGTTACAATGAAAATTATTTACTATGTATAAACAATGGTAATTATTTTTCAGACCGTGATATGTCAGCAATTATCAATGTTGCAGGTAACTATAAAGAAGGAGAAGACATTGGAACATTTGGCATTGGCTTCAAAATCTTACATAGATTAGTTGGTGCTGATGACGGACGAGAAGCAATTATAAATGATTATGCAGGTCCAATTATTTTTAGTTGGAATAAATTTTTTCAATTAGAAGCTTTTCTAAAAGAAGACGAAATCAAGGTTGGTTTTGACGTAAAAAAGGACAGCGAAAATCCTTGGCTTGTAAAACTGCTTTACACTTGTTTTCCTTCTCATTTGGACGAAAAAATTAAATTGCAAAACTACGACACAGAAGGCGTAAAATTTTCGAAAGACGAATTGACCGAAATGAGGGCTTTCCTAAAACAATCTCTTCAAAATGTAAACTTGAAAGAAACCAACAATTTGAAAAACGGTTCTATATTCTTTCTTAAATTAGGTAAAGGGAAAAGCAAATTCCTTGATGAAGGAATTGATAAAATCAAAAGTGGATTATCTTATTCTTTCAAATTTTTGAACAGTTTGCATAAAATTTACATCAATGGTGAGGAAATCAAGGTAAAAGCTGTTTTGGATTACTCTCATTCTTTTCCAATTGGTAGTAATGAATTCAAAGAAATTAATCCAAAGAATAAAAATCGGGACATAAATTTCACATTTGCATTCTATCGTGATTACAAAAAGGCTATTGACTTGCAAAATGAATTAGCCCCCAACCTTTATACTTTCTTTTCTATGGACGAAGAAAAGAATGGTTTTAGTTTTTTATTGCATTGCAACGCCTTTGATATGAATAATGACAGGCGTAAACTTCAAGCTAATTCGCAAATCAATGAAAAATTGCTACCGTTAATTGCACAAAATATAATTGAGTATTCCAATAAACAGAAGGAAAATAACCGTAGTTTGTTTTTGTCTTTGTATGCAAATTTTCTACTATCCAAAGACCCCAAAAACAAACCTCATATTAATAATAGCTTTTCAAAGTTCATTCATCAATATATATCTGAAAACATTCCAACTAAAAACGGTTTTTCAGCCAATGCTCAAAACGTAAAAATTAACAAACTCAATATCCCATTGAATTTATCCTTTTTTGGATTAAGCCATATTCAATGGTTTGAGTGGAATGATAAGTCTGATAAATTATTAATCGACGAAGCAACTAAAACGGATAAATTAGGAATTGATGAATGGGATATTAGAGATATAGTTGAAAAATCAAACCTCGAAGATATTAATAGTTGGATTTCTAATATTGACGATAATACTTACATAGCTTTTTTAAAAGAACTAGATGATTCTAATTTAAGAATTGATACCAGAATAAAATTATGTAATGTTAAACTATTCAAATTTAGTGATGGACAAAAGTATTCATTGTATGAAGTTACAGGTGATATTATTAATAGATTTGATGGAAATTCAGGCAACTATAAATTTTTTAAATCAGGCAATAAAAAAGAGGATTATATTTTTCACACTCAAAAGACTATAAACATAGACTATGA
>CAMAQX010000202.1 GCA_945860455.1 Lishizhenia tianjinensis | reverse complement strand
GAAGTGAATAAACCTGTTTTATAGTTGTTTTCAATAAATAAAGAAGCAATTAACGAGGATGTAGTTCCTTTGCCATTTGTTCCGGCAACGTGAATGAATTTTAATTTTTCATGCGGATTTCCAACTAATTCTAATAATTGAATCGTATTGGTTAAATCTGGTTTGTAAGCTAATGCTCCAATTTGTTGGTAAGATGGGAATTGCTCAAAAAGCCAGGAAACAGCATTTTTATAAGAATCTAGCACTCTAGTCTTGTTTCAAAACTATTTTAGAAAAAGTATAGTTTCTTGAATTTTTATTCTTGCCGTTGCAAGGAGGGCATGTTGATTTAGAAATTACTTCTTTTATCTTCCGTTCAACACTTGCTTCAGCGCCACCTAATCCTGTTACCGTAACTGAAGAAACTGAACCATCGGCTTTAATTTTTATTGTAACTATTGCGCTTGTTGGTTTGGTAACAATAACTGTGTTTTTTAATTGATTGATGATTGAATTCAAATTGGTTGGAGTACTTGAACAAGTTGTACCATCTCCTTTTTCATCATCAACAGGTCCAGTTGCTGGCCCAAATCCTCCAGTACCTCTTCCTCCAAATCCTCCATTACCAAAAGGATTATCACCTTCACCATTTCCATTTGGTTTACCTGTTTGAGTGGTGCTAGTAGAACTGTTGCCTGTCAATACTTGTTTAGCATCTGTTGGAGACGGAGCGGCATCAGTTGGAGAGGTTGCTCCACCACCACCTGGTTCAATAACTAATTCTTTCAGCTCAATTTCCTCCAATGTCGTTTCCGTTTTTACAACCACATCTGCCGGAGGAGGGTCTAGCATTTCAAACGTGTAAAGAAAAAGTATGATGAATAAAATTAAAACTGCAATAATTGCTGCAAAGATGCCTGCACGCACATCCTTTGGGTCTGCAACCTCTGGAGTATCTGTTTTGACTTGTATTGCGGTTATCATGTTTGTTTATTTATCGTATGCTAAAACCGGATCCCATTGATTTGCTTGAGCTAAGGCAAGTACTCTAAATACTGCTTCATAACTTGCTTCTTTATGACCCGCTATTCTCAATTTTTGCTTGCCTGTTTTTTGCACTGCACCAGCAGCCAATTGTTTAATTTGATCAAATTCCATTGGTTTAGCCATATCACCACCGGGCATTACCACATATTGGTTGTTTTCTGTTATCACAACGGTAGCTTCCACCGGGTCTTTTACCGGCTTGAGACTTTCATCGGGTTTAGGTAAATCAATCGGTGTTTGATTGTTCGCCATTAAACTCATGATAATAAAGAAAATCAACAGCAAGAAGACCAAATCGGTCATAGAAGCCATTCCGCCCTCTACTTTGATTTTATTGCGTGTGTTAAAATTCATGTTGTAATTATTTTCCTGATTGGTTCAATAAATCCATAAATTCTAATGCCGCGTTCTCCATTTGGTAAACTACTTTCCCAATTTGCCCCACCAAATAGTTATATCCCATAAAGGCGATAATCCCTACAATTAATCCACCAACAGTCGTTATCATCGCAGTCATAATTCCGGGAGCAATAATTTTCAATTCTAAAGATTGAGCATTTTGTAAATCAATAAATACAACAACCATACCGATTACTGTTCCAAGAAATCCAATCATCGGTGCTGCACCGGATGAAGTAGCTAAGAAATTTAAGCGTTGTTCAAGACGAAGTATTTCAAATTTCCCCGTATTCTCTAACGTTGCTGCTATACTCTCATTTTTTGCATTACCAATTCGCGAAATTCCTTTTAGTAACATTTTCGCAATTGGACTTTCAGATGCTAGACACAGTTGTTTTGCACCTTCTATATTTCCGTTGGATAAATTTGATTTCACTCCATTGAGTAAACCTGATTCTTCTTTGGTAGCTTTTCGCAAAGCCAAGAAACGTTCTACAAATACAAAAATGGTATAACCAAGCATGATTAACAAGATTAGGTTAATTACCCAACCAATACCCGCATTTGAAGCATCGATAATATCCCATAACGGCACCTTTTTCACTGTAGATTTAGGTTGATTGGAAACTTGAAGTAAAAAAATTAAATTCATATTCTAGAAACTTAAATTATTAAATTAGTTACGAAAACAGCAAAAAGACACCAATTCCTCCAAAATATCCAAGAGCCGCCAACAAGCTGATTCTTTTCATATACCAGAAGAATGTAATTTTTTCCATACCCATTGCAACTACTCCAGCAGCTGATCCAATGATTAAAATTGAACCACCTGTTCCTGCAGCAAAAGCAATAAAATGCCAAACCTGAGCATCTACATCTTGTTGAAACATTCCAATACTAGCTGCAACCAACGGCACATTGTCAATAATTGCAGAAGCTAATCCTAACATAGTTACGAAGACATTTTCACCAATACCAGCAGCTGTAACATCTTTACCAAAATTGAAAATTAATCCAGTAGATTCCATGGCTGCTACTGTCATTAATATTCCCAAGAAAAATAAAACCGAAGGCATTTCAATTTTCCCTAAGGCGCGCATTGTTGGTCCCGAATGTCCGTGTGATTCTTCAGGTCTTGCGCTTGGATCAATTGCGAATGATCGATTACTTATTACCTCAGCGATAACAGCAAATAGTGCGAGAGAAAGCATCATGCCTAAGTAAGGAGGTAAATGTGTAACTGTCTTAAATATAGGCACAAACACAACCAGACCCAACCCTAAAAACAACATCAATTTAGAATTTGGATTTACTTTTTCCTCTGCCATAACTGCAACTTCCCCTTTGAAAGCAGGTAAAAACGATCCAACAATTAATGGTAACAAGATACAAACCAATGAAGGTAATCCTAATTTCATAATTAGTTTGGCGGTTGTAACTTTATCAGCCATCCACAACATGGTTGTCGTAACATCTCCAATTGGAGTCCATGCCCCACCTGCATTTGCAGCAATAATGATAAATCCTGCATACCACATGCGGTCTTCTTGGTCAGATACGATTTTCCGTAGAATGGTAATTAGAACAATTGTTGCAGTAAGATTATCAATAATAGATGATAAGAAGAAAGCTAAGAATGATACAATCCAAAGCAACATTACTTTACTCCGCGTTTTAATCATTCCTTTAATGGAAGAAAAACCTTCGAAATAATCTATCATTTCAACGATTGCCATTGCTCCCATCAAGAATATTAGGATTTCTGCTGTTTTCCCGAAATGGTGTAATAAAGCCTCATTTACCAAATGTAAACGGGTATCATGATCGCCCGTAATCGTTGGGATAATGCCGTCTTTCACACCCGTTGCCGGATCTATCCAATTCACTAAATTATCAGCACCAAAAGCAATTAAGGTCCAACATGCCACCATCATGAGCAAAGCAGGAATTAACTTGTCGACTTTGAGCGAATGCTCCATTGTAATGGCCACATAGCCTAAAACGAAAATGATAAAAATGTAGATTTCCATGTTTTTTTTTAATTAATTTACTAATTGTTCCAGAGCGTGTTCAAAGGCTGTTCTGGCAAGGCCTGTTTTATGTTGATTTATTTTATACGTTTTTTGAAGTGCTAATTTAATGGTATCACTAGCATCTTGAAAAATTCCTTCATCAGTCAGCTTTACCAAGTCATTACTCATTAAATAGGCAAAAACTCTTGCCATACCGCAATTTGCTATGAAATCAGGAATGAGTGAAATCGTTGAATCAGCCTTTTCTGTTATTGGTCCAAAAAATATTTGCGGATCAGCGAAAGGTACGTTTGCTCCACAAGAAATGACTCTAATTCCGGCAGAGATCATTCTGTCTAATTGATTTTCATTAATCATTCTCGATCCTGCACAAGGTATAAAAACATCAGCTTGTAAATCCCAAATTTTAGAATTGACCTCATCATAAGGAATCATTTCTGGATGATTTAACTCATTACCATTCTTGGATAAGTATAAGTGTTTTATCTGCTCAAAACTAAATCCGTTTTCGTTGATTAATCCACCAACACGATCAATAATGCCAACAATTTTCGCTCCATTTTGAGCTAAATAATATGCTGCTGCAGAACCAACATTACCCCAACCTTGGACTATAATTTTTTTCCCTTTTAAATCGCCACCCCAGATCGAATAATAGTGTTTAATTGACTCAGCGACACCATAACCTGTAATCATATCAGCCACAACGTACTTTCTTTCACTTGATGGGGTAAAAGTTTCGTTTTCAATAATCTTAAGTACTCCTTGTCTTAGTTGACCAATTCGATTAATTTTTTGAGATTCTTTCGGTTGAAAATGCCCGTTAAAAACACCTTCTTGTGGATGCCAAACACCGCAACCTTCTGTGATGGGAATAACCTCGTGAATTTCGTCAACATTCAAGTCTCCACCCGTTCCATAATAATGCTTTAATAATGGAGAAACAGCCGCATACCACCTGCGCAAAACGCCTTCTTTTCTTGGGTCTTTTGGATCAAAATTAATTCCTGATTTTGCCCCGCCAATTGGTGGACCAGCAACCGTAAATTTAACTTCCATTGTTTTGGCCAAAGACTCAACTTCACGTTTGTCCAACCCAACTCTCATTCGAGTTCCACCACCTGCTGCACCACC
>CAMAQX010000201.1 GCA_945860455.1 Lishizhenia tianjinensis | reverse complement strand
ATTTGCTCAAGCAATTATGACAATTCCAATGATGGCATTTTCAAGTATGGTTGCTTCAGAAGGAAATTTCATTCAACGTGCTTTGGGAGACATTTATGGTATAAGTTATAACTTGTTATTGGCACTGTTAATTATTGTCTTTACCTATTTTTATACAGCAATTATGATTAATCCGCGAAAGATTGCTGATGATTTAAAAAGAAGCGGTGGTTTTATTCCTGGAATTAGGCCAGGAGAGGAAACTGCCGAATATATTGATACATTAGTTTCTAGAATTACTTTTCCCGGATCATTATTTTTAGCTGTAATTGCTATATTACCAGCTATTGCAAAACAAGCAGGTGTTAATGATGCGTTTGCTATGTTTTTTGGCGGAACTTCTATTTTGATTATGGTGGGTGTTGTGTTAGATACCCTACAACAAATAGAATCCTATTTATTAAATAGACACATGGATGGTTTGATGGAAGGAACAAGAATAAAAGGTAGAAGAAGTCAAAACGAGTTATCAGGTTTTTAATTATGGCAAAACAATCTTCAATTGAACAAGATGGTCTTATACTAGAAGCTTTGCCAAATGCAATGTTTAAAGTTCAACTAGAAAATGGTCATATTATTATCGCCCATATTTCAGGAAAAATGAGAATGTTTTATATTAAAATATTACCTGGAGATAAAGTTAAAGTAGAAATGTCACCTTATGATTTATCTAAAGGTAGAATTTCTTTTAGATACAAATAAATAAAAAAAGATGAAAGTAAGAGCATCAGTTAAAAAAAGAACAGCGGATTGCAAAATTGTGAAACGCAAAGGAAGAGTTTATATTATTAACAAAAAGAACCCAAAACTGAAGCAACGTCAGGGATAAAATTATTTTTAGTATGGCACGTATAGCGGGAATAGATTTACCAAAAAACAAAAGAGGAGTTATAGGATTAACTTATATCTTCGGAATTGGAAGAAGTACTTCCAAAAAAATATTAAGTGATAATAGCATTGATGAAAACATTAAAGTTCAAGACTGGAATGATGATCAATTGTCTGCAATTCGTAACTCAATAAATGAGGTTAAAACGGAGGGTCAATTACGTTCTGAAATTCAACTGAATATAAAACGTTTGATGGATATAGGTTGTCTGCGTGGAATCAGACATCGTGCTGGTTTGCCATTACGTGGTCAACGTACGAAAAATAATTCTAGAACAAGAAAAGGAAGACGTAAAACTGTTGCTAACAAGAAAAAAGCTACTAAATAATATATAGTTCAGATGGCGAAAACAAATCAAAAGAAAAGAAAAAATGTAAAAGTAGATGCTGCTGGAGAAGCACATATACAAGCCACATTTAATAATGTAATTATTTCGTTAACCAATGGTGCGGGACAAGTTATTTCTTGGTCTTCTGCAGGTAAAATGGGCTTTAAAGGGTCAAAGAAAAATACTCCTTATGCTGCACAAGTTGCTGCCGAGGATGCTGCAAAAGAAGCACACGATTTTGGTCTACGAAGAGTACGAGTTTATGTGAAAGGTCCAGGTGGTGGAAGAGAATCAGCAATACGTGCAATACACAACACGGGCATCGAAGTTACTGAAATAATTGATGTAACACCGCTTCCTCATAATGGGTGTCGTCCACCAAAGAAAAGAAGAGTTTAATTTTTATTTTATAACCAGGGAGAGTTTGCTATCGAAGGATTGCCTTAATTCATAGTTCTCCCATAATAATTATAGTATGGCAAGGTATAGAGGTCCAAAAACCAAAATTGCACGACGTTTTCGTGAAGCAATTTTTGGTCCAGACAAAGCACTGGAAAAGAGAAATTATGGTCCAGGACAGCACGGTCCTGCCAAACGGAGAGGTTCTAAACAATCGGAATATGCGATTCAATTAGGCGAAAAACAAAAAGCCAAATATACCTATGGTATTCTAGAGCGACAATTTAGAAATCTATTTGACAAGGCTTCTCGAATGAAAGGAATTACAGGTGAGAATTTACTTTTATTGTGTGAATCTAGATTAGATAATACGGTTTACAGGTTAGGTGTGGCACCAACCAGAAGAGGTGCTCGTCAGTTGGTTTCTCACAAGCATATTACTGTAAATGGAGATGTGGTGAACATAGCGTCATACACTTTAAAAATTGGTGATGTTGTTGGGGTTAGAGAGAAATCTAAATCATTAGAGAATATAACATCCTCTTTAAACGCTTCTAATAAAAAGTTTGATTGGTTAGATTGGAATTCAGTGTCAATGGAGGGTAAAATGATTGCAGTTCCTGCAAGAGACATGATCCCTGAAAACATTAAGGAACAACTAATCGTCGAGTTATATTCTAAATAATAAATTATTTCGCTTTGTTATGGCAATTTTAGATTTTCAAAAACCAGATAAAGTTGTTCTTGTTCATTCTGATGAACGTGAAGGACAATTTGAATTCCGACCTCTTGAACCAGGTTATGGAATCACCGTAGGAAACTCGTTAAGAAGAATTTTACTTTCTTCACTTGAGGGGTTTGCTATTGCTTCAGTTAAAATTGAAGGAGTAGATCATGAATTTTCAACAATTAAAGGTGTTGTTGAGGATATGACTGAAATTATTTTGAATTTGAAACAAGTTCGTTTTAAACAACAAATAGAGGGTACAAATACTGAAACAGTTATAGTCTCAATTTCTGGTCAAAAGCAGTTAACTGCTGGAGATTTGGGTAAATTTACTTCTGCTTTTCAGGTATTAAATACAGATCTTGTATTATGTAACATGGAGCCTAGTGTTAAATTGAACATTGAGCTTACTATTGTAAAAGGTAGAGGATATTTACCAGCAGAAGAAAACAAAAATCCAGATTCAACATTTGGGACAATTGCTGTTGATTCAATTTTCACTCCCATTGTAAATGTTAAATACGCTGTTGAGAATTTTCGCGTTGAACAAAAAACTGATTACGAAAAATTAGTCTTAGATATTAAAACAGATGGTTCAATTCAACCGAAAGATGCGTTAAAAGAAGCGGCTAAAATTTTGATTCATCATTTTATGTTGTTTTCTGATGAACGAATTTCTATTGAAAACGAATCCAAAGCCGATGGCGAAGAATTTGATGAATCATCATTGCACATGCGTCAGTTATTGAAAACTAAGTTAGTTGATATGGATCTGTCTGTTAGAGCGTTGAATTGTTTGAAAGCTGCAGAAGTTGAAACATTGGGTGAATTGGTTGCGTTTGCTAAATCGGATTTATTAAAATTTAGAAATTTTGGTAAAAAGTCTTTGACAGAGCTTGAGGAGCTTGTCGATAATAAAGGGCTTACATTTGGAATGAACGTGGCTAAGTATAAATTAGACATGGATTAAGAAAAAGAAATCATGAGACACGGAGATAAGGTAAATAATTTAGGTAGAAAATCATCGCACAGAAAAGCAATGATTTCTAATATGGCTTGTTCATTGATTCGTCATAAACGAATTAATACAACTGTTGCTAAAGCAAAAGCGTTAAGAGTTTTTGTAGAACCACTTTTAACAAAATCTAAAAAAGATTCTACGCATTCACGAAGAGTTGTTTTCTCATACCTGCAAGACAAAGAGGTTGTTACAGAACTTTTTAGAGACATCGCCCCTAAAATTGCAGAGCGAAATGGTGGTTATACGCGTATTCTAAAAACAGGCTACAGACTAGGTGATAATGCTGAAATGTGTATGATAGAGTTGGTAGATTACAATGAATTATATTCAAATGACTCAACCAAGAAAACTACACGTCGTTCAAGAAGAGGTGGTGCTAAAAAAGTTACTGATTCTGTTGAAGAGGTAGTTGAAGCAACTGAAATTAACATTGTAGACGAATCAGAAGCAACTTTAGAGAATTCTATAGAAGCTGAAGAGGCAGTCGTTGTTGAGGAAAATTCAGATGTGGTCTCTGAAGATTCCATTGAAACAGATTCTACAGATTCTACTTCTGAAGAAGAAAAGAAAGATTAGAAGTTAACATTATGTTGATAAAAAGGCGATCGATTGGTCGCCTTTTTTTTTGCAATCTATTTTTCTTATTAGCTTTAAAATTACCTTTGTATAAAATTAATTTAAATGAATGAGCGTAAGCCAGCAATATTAAAATTAGAGGATGGTTCATGTTTTCATGGTTATTCAATCGGTAAGATAGGAACAACAACTGGGGAAATTGCCTTTAACACAGGGATGACTGGTTATCAAGAAGTTTTTACTGATCCATCGTATTATGGACAATTATTAATTATGAATACAGTGCATATAGGGAACTATGGCGTCAATAAGAATGAAATCGAATCGAATTCAATTAAAATTGCTGGATTAGTAGTAAAGAAGTTTTCAGATGGATATTCTCGAGTTTCCGCAACAACCTCTCTTCAAGCCTACATGGAATTGAATAACACCGTTGGTATTTCAGATATTGATACGCGAGCCCTTGTCCGACATATACGTAATAAAGGTGCTATGAATGCAGTTATTTCTTCTGAACAGTTATCAGATGATGAATTAAATTTGTGCCTAGTTAATACTCCCTCAATGGCGGGCCTTGAATTATCGTCAAAGGTTGCTACTAAAACTACCTATGAAATAGGCAATCCACATGCTGATTATAGAGTCGC
>CAMAQX010000200.1 GCA_945860455.1 Lishizhenia tianjinensis | reverse complement strand
CAAAGAAGATGTTCATCAAGCAATTAAAAAGGTGGACAAAGGATTGTTTCCAAAAGCTTTTTGTAAAATTGTTCCAGACTCCCTTACCGGAGATGATGAATATTGCATTGTAATGCATGCTGATGGTGCAGGAACAAAGTCTTCATTGGCATACATGTATTGGAAAAAAACAGGTGATTTGTCTGTTTGGAAAGGAATTGCACAAGATGCGTTGATCATGAATTTAGATGATTTACTGTGTGTAGGTGCTACGGGTCCGATCCTTCTTTCTTCTACGATTGGAAGAAATAAAAACTTGATTCCGGGTGAAGTAATTTCAGCTATCATAAATGGAACCGAAGAGCTTTTGGTTGATTTACGAAATTATGGTATTGATATCCATTCTACCGGTGGCGAAACGGCCGATGTAGGTGACCTTGTACGAACAATTATTGTTGATTCGACTGTAGTTTGTAGAATGAAAAAATCCGATGTGATATCCAATCATACGATACAACCTGGCGACGTAATTGTTGGACTATCTTCTTGTGGACAAGCAAACTATGAAACAAGTTACAACGGAGGAATGGGAAGTAATGGCCTCACTTCTGCGAGACATGATGTGTTTTCGAATGAATTAGCCCAAGAGTTTCCGGAAAGCTACGATCATTTAGTTCCAGCCGAATTAGTTTATTCGGGAAGTAAGTCATTAACGGAAAATCTTTCGGATGTGCCAGTTGATGCTGGTAAATTGGTATTATCACCAACGAGAACGTATGCGCCAATCATCAAAGCAATATTGGATACACATAGAAATTCAATTCATGGAATGGTTCACTGTTCGGGAGGCGCGCAAACAAAAGTGCTTCATTTCATTGATGAGTTACACATTATAAAAGACGATTTATTTCCTGTCCCGCCCTTATTTAAAATGATTCAAGAAGAGTCTGGAACAGAATGGCAGGAAATGTATAAAGTATTTAACATGGGGCATCGCATGGAATTATACGTTCCAAAAGAAATTGCTAATGAAATTATTCAAATTTCCGAATCGTTTGGCGTAAAGGCACAAGTTGTTGGGCGAGTAGAAGAATCAGCTGACAAAAAATTAACAATACAATCTGAATTCGGAACCTTTACTTACTAAAAAAGAAGCATGCAAGACTTATATTCCAGATTGGAAGCCATTCATTATCGATTTGAAGAAGTAGGGAAACTTATCGTTGACCCGGATATTATTTCCAACATAGAACGATACGTTAAATTAAATAAGGAATACCGTGACTTGGAGGTGATTGATGCAATTTTCAAAGAATACCACAATTTAGTAGGAAACATAAAAAACACACGCGAACTATTGGAAACTGAAACCGATGGAGAAATGCGGGAAATGGCCAAAATGGAAATCGATGAATTGGAAACACGTCGCCCATTGATGGAGGAAGAAATAAAACTGTTATTAATTCCAAAAGATCCTGAAGATGTCAAAAATGCCATCATGGAATTGCGCGCAGGTACGGGAGGAGATGAAGCATGTATATTTGTGGAAGATTGTTTCAGAATGTACACTATGTTTTTTAAAAATATGGGCTGGACCTATGAAATTTTGAATTCTTCTGAGGGAACAGTAAAAGGATACAAAGAGATTTCCTTGGACATTTCAGGAGATGGTATTTATGGGATGTTGAAATTCGAATCTGGCGTGCATCGCGTACAACGTGTTCCGGAAACAGAATCACAAGGCAGGGTTCATACCTCGGCAATTACGGTGGCTGTTTTACCAGAAGCGGAAGAAGTTGACTTTGAACTTGATATGAATGATGTAAGAAAAGACACATTTCGCGCGTCTGGTGCGGGTGGACAGCACATCAACAAAACAGAATCGGCGATTCGACTAACACACCTTCCAACGAATACTGTTGTTGAATGTCAAGACGGACGATCTCAACACAAGAACTTAGAAAAAGCAATATCAGTTTTACGGTCGCGGCTCTACCAAGCTGAATTAGACCGAGTACACAATATACGTGCTGCTCAGCGAAAAACCTTGGTGTCATCCGGAGATAGGTCGGCAAAAATTCGCACCTATAATTATCCCCAAGGAAGAATTACAGATCACCGAATCAATAAAACGATGTATAATCTAAATGTTTTCATGAATGGAGACGTTCAAGAAATGATTGACGCGTTAAAAATGGCTGAAAATGCCGAAAAACTCAAGGGGGAATAAGATGACAAGAGAAGAACTAATTGATCAAATTAAACGGAAAAAGAGTTTTTTATGCATTGGCTTAGATCCTGATTTATCGAAAATACCGACTCATTTATTAAACGAAGAAGATCCCATTTTTGCTTTTAATAAAGCGGTTATTGATGCAACCCACGATTTAGCTGTGGCCTATAAACCTAATACCGCTTTTTATGAGTGTTATGGAGCAAAAGGATGGGAAACACTTCAAAAAACCATTGAATATTTGCCTAAAGATGTCCTGTGTATCGCTGATGCTAAAAGAGGAGACATTGGAAATACATCAACCTATTACGCCAAAACATTTTTTGAAACATTGAATTGTGATGCTGTTACTGTCGCTCCATACATGGGAGAAGATAGCGTTAAACCGTTTTTAGAATTTCCAAACAAATGGGTGGTACTGTTAGCACTAACATCCAACAAAGGCGCATTTGATTTTCAAATGATTGAATCTCATGATGGAAAGAAACTGTATCAACACGTTATTGAAAGAAGCCAAGAATGGGGAAATGAATCCAATTTAATGTTTGTAGTGGGCGCTACTAAAACGGAACAATTGGCGCATGTACGTTCATTGGCCCCCAATCACTTCTTCTTGGTGCCTGGCGTTGGTACTCAGGGAGGATCACTTGATGAAGTCGTAGAATTTGGTTGGGGAAAAGAGTGTGGCTTATTGATCAATTCCTCTCGCGGAATCCTTTATGCTTCAAGTAATGCTGATTTTGCAGAAGCCGCCCGAAAAGAATGTTTGCTGTTGCAACAGGAAATGGAAACTATTCTAAACAAAAAAGGGCTCGTTAACTAACGAACCCTGGAATTTCTTTTAATCAGAAGATTATTTTGAAGCTAAATCAGCGTTTTGTTTGATTTTAGCTTGACCGTAAGCATCACATCCAGCTTTTCCACCTGCACCGCAAGAAGAAACTAGGCCAGCAACGAATAATAAACCGAAAATTGTTAAAGTGATTTTTGTTTTCATAATAGTTGTTTTATTGTTTGTTTGTTGCTTTCTTCAAACGGAAGAAATAAAATTAGGTTACAATTATTTGATAAAAATAAAAAAATATTTTTAATAAACCTAAAAATTCCATTTTAAATTTCGATCATCTAAAAGAGCAAAGGAAACTTTCCAAGTGGCGCGCAGTGGAATATGGTTTCCATCAGACAAAACACCATAAACACCCAAACGCAATCTCCGTTTAGAAATCTTAAAATTTCGCTCTAAGCCCACTACCCCTTCGTAATGCAGCCAATTGTATTGTTTCACATAGAGAATTCCTCCACCCATGATTAATCCAATGCGTGTTTTTTTCATAAAAGGAATTTTATTGATGATTGCACCGTTATCGTGATGAACGATATGCGCCTCCATGGAATAATCGATTGTTGGTAATGTTGAATCCAATCCTTGGAAAGAAAAGAGCGGATTAGAAAACCAAATTGGATCACTTCTTCGTTGAAATTTATAATCTGGATTTCTCAAGTTTCGGGCACTGATAAATTTCCCAATCGCTCCGCGATAATTTGTTGTTCCAAGAGTACCAATTTTAAAGGTTTGAGCCAAACTAAATTGCAAGTACTCATGGTCTATATCCGAGCCAAAAACCTTTGGGATTCCTCGTTCATAATTCAAGTAAAAAGTGGGCCAAGCCGATCCCAACAACACTTTTCTATTTGGTTCGCGCATGTACTTTTGACGGGGTGTATAACTAAACGTTATATCTGAAACCATGGCTTGGTACGTTTGAAATTCCGTAGGATCATTGTTCGGAATGGCATTATCCAGCCAAGTCAAAAACTTGTAATCTTTGAGCGACCTTCTTTCCGAAAATTCGGTGTCAAAATCAACATAAAAGCCATTAAAAAGCTCATATTCGCAAGCCACCCTCATGCGCGTTGCCTCAATAAAATTATCTCGTTTGTAAATTTGAGTAATGGCATCATAGCCGCGAATTACGTCAAAATTATGATTAAGCGACCACCGAACAGTTCCAAAATGGAATGGATCAAACCGGTATTTCCACCACGTGTCACCCTTAATGTCTTTGTTTAAAAACCCGTATGAAATTTGCGTGTAGGAATCGAGGGTACGTTCGTTTTTCCATTTTTTAAAATAATCTACCCAAGGCGCAATACGTGGGCCACCAATAAACAATGGTTGAACGAAAGAGGCAAGAGATGCAAAAGTAAATTGTGTCTTTTTTGCTCTGTTTCGGTGGTCTATACCAAACCAAATAACTTTCAAAAAGGTGACTTTGTTAAAAATTGAATCAACAGAATCCAAATATTCTTTTCGGTTTTGTGCCTGGAAAATGCTGTCCTTCACTAAAATGAACTTGCGCTCTTCATCCGTTAAAATTCCTTGTCGTTTTTCAGACCAATAGGCCGTATCCTTTTCATAA
>CAMAQX010000199.1 GCA_945860455.1 Lishizhenia tianjinensis | reverse complement strand
TCGTTGGAATATAAGCGGATACATCCCCAGCTTGTGTTTCGATAATTGGCAAGGCTGTTAATGAACCCCCACCTTTAACTCGACCTTTCAAGGATTCAGGTAAATCATTCATTTGACTTGCAATCGTATCATCCGCAATTACTTTTGCCGCTCTTTCTAATAAGCGAGAATGCAAGTAGAAAACATCCCCTGGATAAGCCTCTCTGCCTGGTGGACGACGCAATAAAAGAGAAACCTCACGGTAAGCTGCTGCTTGCTTTGTTAAATCATCATATACGATTAAAGCAGGTTTTCCAGAGTCGCGGAAAAACTCACCAATTGCAGCGCCAGTCATTGGAGCATAAAATTGCATGGGAGCAGGATCAGAAGCATTTGCAGCAACAACAACAGTATATGCCATTGCACCTGCATCTTCAAATTTTTTCACGATTCCTGCAACTGTAGAACCTTTTTGACCGATTGCCACATAAATACAAAATACAGTTTCTCCTCTATCGTAAAATTCTTTTTGATTGATAATGGTATCAATAGCAACGGTTGTTTTACCTGTTTGTCTATCGCCAATGATTAACTCACGTTGACCACGTCCTACTGGAATCATTGCATCAATCGCTTTAATACCCGTTTGAAGTGGTTCATTTACCGGTTGACGGAAGATAACACCCGGAGCTTTTCTTTCGATTGGCATTTCAAATAACTCACCAGTTATAACTCCCTTACCATCAATTGGTTGGCCCAACGTGTCTACAACACGTCCTACCATTCCTTCGCCTACATTTACAGACGCAATACGACCCAAACGTTTCACTGTATCACCTTCTTTTACCTCAGAGGCACGTCCAAGTACAACAATGCCAACGTTGTCCTCTTCCAAGTTCAATGCAATTCCACGTATTCCTCCGTCAAATTCAACAAGTTCTCCGTACTGAACTCCAGTTAATCCATAAACTCGAGAAATACCATCACCAATTTGTAAAACGGTACCTACCTCTTGCAATTCAGCTTCACTTCTAAAGCCTGATAATTGCTCACGTAAGATTGCAGAAACTTCTGCTGGTTTAATATCTGCCATGATTTATCTTTTTATCTATTAATTGTTTGTAATCAAGTCTAATTTTAATTTTTTCAATTGGTTATTTACTGAAGCATCAATTTGAATATCCCCAATTCGGACAACAAATCCACCAATTAATCTGGTGTCTATTAATTCTGTAAGTTCAATTTGTCCGGAAACTTTAATTTTGGAAATTATTTTATCCTTACTTATTTTGGAAAGAACAGAAGCTGAAATTAAAGTAACTGGAATAATCCCTTTGTGATCTTTTACTAATTTGATAAAAGAAGCAGCGATTTCTACTAACAATGCTTCTCTTCTATTTTTGATTATGAGTTGCATGAATGAAGTAGTTAATACATTAAAATGACTAAACAATTCATGAAGCACATTCAATTTTTTATCTGATCGAATTATAGGTGATTTTAAGAAAACTAATAAATCATTGTTCTCTCTACTTGTATTATAGAAGAAATCCATATCATTCAAAACAAGATCAACTTTGTTTTGCTCAATAGCTAACTCTAGAAGTGCCTTGGAATATCGAATTGCTGATTTGGTACTCTTCATGATGCATTAATTCATATTGATATCCTCAGCCATTTTTTCAGCAAGTGCTTTTTGCTTTTCATCAGAAGATAATTCTCCACGAATGATTTTTTCTGCAATTGCCAATGACAAACCAGCTACATGAGTTTTTAATTCGCTCATTGCTTGCAATTTCTCATTTTTTATTGCTTCCTTCGCAGCTGTAACAATTTTATCAGCTTCTAATTTGGCTTTATCCTTTGATTCTTCAATCAATTTATCTGCCGCATTTTTAGCATCCTTCAACATCGAATCTCTTTGAGCTCTGGCTTCTTTTAACAAATTTTCATTCTCAGACTGTAACGCCTTCATTTCTGCTTTTGTTTTCTCAGCCAATTCCAATGCTTCAGAAATTTTTTGCTCACGCGCATTTACAGCACCTAAAATCGGTTTCCAAGCAAATTTCGTTAGTATGAATAACAAGGTACAAAAAACAATACCTGTCCAAAACAATAAACCTAAATCTGGTAATATTAAATCCATTTTTTTCTTTTTTACAAGGTTAAAAAATCAATCCCCAACCAACCGTTAGGGATTGAAAATTAATTACTTCGCTCCTCCTAGTAGACCAACTACTACTCCGAAAAGCGCAACACCTTCGATTAACGCTGCTGCGATAATCATTGCTGTTTGAATTTTTCCTGAAGCTTCAGGATTTCTTGCGATACCCTCAACAGCTTTTCCACCGATTTGACCAATGCCAATTCCTGCTCCTAAAACTGCTAAACCTGCTCCAATTGCGGCTATACTCCCGTACATCATACTATATAGATTAAAAAATTACAAATTAATGATGCGCCTCTTCAACTGCTGCTCCAATGAACAAGGAGGACAACATTGCAAATAAATATGCTTGAAGGAACGCAACTAACAACTCCAAAACCGAAATAAACAATGCCATAGGTACAGATAACATTCCCCATGCTGCATTTTTATTTATGAAAATTATTGAAATCAATGCCAAAACAATGATGTGACCAGCAGTAATATTGGCAAATAAACGAATCATTAAAGCGAATGGCTTTGTAAAAATCCCTACGATTTCAATTGGAATCATAATTGGCAACAACAATTTCGGCACTCCAGGAGTTGCAAATATATGTGACCAATAGTTTTTGTTTGCAGAAAATACAGTAACCAAAAGGGTGCAAACCGCTAAAAAAAGCGTTACGGTAATATTACCTGTTAAATTAGCTCCACCTGGCAAAATCGGCACTAAACCCAACATATTATTCAACCAAATAAAGAAGAAAATAGTGGTTAAATAAGGAACGTATTTATGGTATTTGTGTTTATCAATGTTTGCTTTAGCTATATCGTCACGCACCATTACAATGATAGGTTCCATAAATTTAGCTAATCCTTTTGGAGCAACCGCACCATTCTTCTTATAATATCCTGCAACTGTAAGCATCATGGCAAGAATAATTGCAGCCCCAAAAAACAAGGAAAGCACATTTTTAGTTATTGAAAAATCGAATACTTTAGCGTTTCCATGAACGTGTCCGTCTTCAAAAGACAATTCACCGTTGTTTAATTTATAGATTTTCTCATGGAACATTCCATATCCTTCTGCACTTCCGCTTCCTTTATAATAAGTTACCGATTGATGTGTTTTGTGATCGATAGCTGTTGCTAATTCTCCGTGGTATAAATTTTTTGAAGAAAACACTTTCATTCCTTCATCCATCAATATTACAGGTAAGTAAATGGACGTCCCTCCATGCTCAGGGCCCCACAAATGCCATTCATGAGCATCTTTAATGTGGTGCATAATCATTTCACCCACATTAAATTCTTTCTCAGTGGATGAGCCTCCTGAGGCAAAAGAAAGGGATGTAGAAAAAACTACTAATAACGTGAAAGCTAATAACTTGATAATGCTCATACTAACAATTTTCATCTGGCGATCTACAAAAATTCGTGCAAAGGTAGATAAACTTTCAATAGTAGCAAGAGGATTTTTTAAAATCATTGAAATAAAAATAGAAGTTTTAACTAATTGTTTTTTTGAAGTTCGCGCAACATTTGTTTGTCAATATCATTTAATCTTGCACCCTTGCATGAACTACGGGTCTTTTCTCGCAATTTCATGAATTTAAAGCTTAATTGGATGGGCCAATATTGACTTGAAAACCAATTCATATTTGCATTCATTCCATTCCATTGGTAAAATCCAATAATTGGTAAATTAATAGTCGGAATAAACATCCAAGCGCGGTCCAAACGGATTCCAAACCCCAATGAATAATTCATTTGAGCGACGAAGGGATTGTGAAATTTCATAACTGGCGTGTACGATAAACCCGGTTCCTCATAGGTTTTATTGCCTTGAATAATATTAAAATCCAGATTAAAACCAAGTGCATTATCAATGTAGTACTTTCGAGATTTATCTATTTTTGCCTTACCCACAAATACAATTGAATGAAAGGACGTTCTGACGTAAACAAAATTATTTCTAAATTTTCCTAATCCATCTTCAGAATTCGTTATTTGACCAGACGCATTTTTTAAATCAATGTGTGTTTCTTCTCTCCCCGCAAGTTGTTTGAATCCTAAACCTCCTTCGATGTAGTCTAAAATCCTAGATTTTTTCAGTGCCGGAATTCCAATTCCTTTCCACAAGGGAAAATAGGTATAACCAAATTCTGCATTAAAGCCAAGTTTGCCAGCAGGGTCTAAGCTGTAAACACCCCTTGCTCCACCATTATCAGTAATATTATGGGCTTTTGTTTTCCCTGTCATCATATAAGTAGGTCCAAAATTGAATTGTATGCCATAATTCATGACCATTTTATCCATTTTAGCTTCCTTACGTAAACTCTTTTCATTCACTTCTCCTTTTTTAAAAACACGTTGTGAAAAGATTGAATTTACGATACCGATAAAAAAAAACAGACTGACTATTACACGCATAAACTTAATATTTGATCCATTACTTCTGGAGAATCCCATTTTTGAACAATGTCCGACTGTTCCATAATTTGATCCATGATACCCTTTTGCACTTCCCCCTGCTTTAGCGCAACACTATAGCGAATGGAACTGAAGGTTA
>CAMAQX010000198.1 GCA_945860455.1 Lishizhenia tianjinensis | reverse complement strand
TCCAACTAGTTTATTAGCCAAAATAACGTTAATCGGTTCAAAGGTATATTGGTTATAAGTTGAAACTAACGCGTATTCAATGTTTGGCCCAACAGTTAATGCTGTATTGGATGGAAGAGTCCAAGGTGTTGTGGTCCAGGCAAGAAAGTATGTCTTTGACTTCTCCCCTTGAGGGGAGATTAAGAGGGGTGAATTTGATTCGGTCATCCCCCTTGATCCCCCTTCAAAGGGGGAAACTTCACCAATTCCACTTAAAGTAAGAGAATTCTCCTCCCTAGAGGTAGGAAAAAGGTGGGTGATATCATTCTCATTTAGCATTTTAAACATCGCCACAACCGTTGTATCCTTCACATCTTTATAACATCCCGGTTGGTTTAATTCATGAGAGGAAAGCCCGGTACCAGCTTTGGGCGAATATGGTTGGATAGTATATCCTTTGTAAAGTAATCCTTTCTCAAAAAGTTGACCAATTAACCACCAAACAGATTCCATGTATTTGGGTTCATACGTAACGTAAGGATGCTCCATATCCACCCAATACCCCATTTTTTCGGTAAGGTCGTTCCAGATTTCCGTATAGCGCATTACCGCTTTTTTACACGCTTCGTTGTATTCGTCAACCGTGATTTTTGAACCGATATCTTCTTTTGTTATTCCAAGTTCTTTTTCCACTCCCAGTTCAACAGGTAGGCCATGCGTATCCCAACCAGCTTTTCGTTTCACTTGAAAACCTTTCAGTGTTTTATAGCGGCAAAAAATATCTTTAATTGAACGAGCCATCACATGATGAATTCCTGGCAGCCCATTGGCAGAGGGTGGTCCTTCAAAGAAAACGAAAGAAGGATTTCCTTCTCTGGATGAAATTGATTGTTCAAAAATCAAATCATTTTTCCATCTATCCAATACAGTTGTTGCAATATTAGGTAAATTAAGTCCTTTATATTCCGTATATTTTGTGCTCATACCTCGGTTTAATTGAGTTTACAAAGGTACTTATTTCAATAGAAATAGCTGTGTTTAATTCAGAAATAGATGAAGACTATGGGAATTATATTGCGTAAATTGATTTTAAAGTTTCTTCCAAATCAGTGTGTTGATAACTGAATCCGGTTTCTATCAATTTCTTCCCTGAAACAAAATTGCCATTGAGTAATAGAATAGACATTTCTCCAAGTATCAATTTTAGGATAAATGGGGGGACATGAGGTAAGAATAATGGTTTTCGTAATGTTTTTGCCAATGTTCTTGTGAATTCTTCATTTGAATTATTTCCGCCAACAATGTTAAAAGTTCCTTGAATAGAATGATTCAAAACGTGCTTGAAAATTGCAATTAGGTCATGAATATGTACCCAATTCATGTTTTGTTTTCCGCTTCCGATTGGTGAACCAAGATATTTTTTTATTGGCGAAGCCATTTTTGGCAATGCTCCTTTTTCTGAATCCAAAACAATTGGAAGGCGAAGTATTGTTGTTTTATATTTTGCAGCAAATAAATGAGCTTTTTCTTCCCATTGTCTTACTACGTCAGATAAAAAGTCGGATCCGTAATTATCAGTTTCACTATAAGTTTTTGATGAGTTATTGAATCCATAACAATCTATTCCTGAAACAGTAATGAAATGTTCTAATTTAGGGAAGTTTGTGGAGGATATAAATAAATAATCTATTGTGTCTGTGCGTGATTTAAGAATTTCATTCTTTCGTTCATTAGTCCAACGTTTATCGGCAATTCCTGCACCAGCCAAGTTAATGATTATTTCGATTTTCTCGAGGTGTTTACCTTCAATTTTTTTTTCATGAGCATTCCAGTAAATCTGGTTCTTTCTTTTCGGTTTTCTAGAAAGAATATAAACTGTATGCCCTGCTTCTTGAAAGTGGCGACTTAGATTTGTTCCAATAAATCCTGTGCCGCCGGCAATGAGAATGGTTTTCATTACAGCGTAGTAATTTAGTTCAGTTAGTAGTTAAGCTAAATTAATTATAATTTTTAACTCTGATCATTTTAATTTCATTAAATTAGAGTAAAAAAATCTTTAAGAAAATCAACGGTTCAATTTTGTTTTTTTGCGCCTAATTTTTTGGAGTATTTTTTGAACAAGTCAGATTGGAAATTTGTGGTGGTTGCAAACTCTCCATTGACTAAAATTAAAGCTACATTATTTGTTTTCATTTCTAACGCGTTTCCCTCTGAAACAAATAGTGTGGCCGATTTTCCAATTTCAATTGAACCATATTTCTTATCAATACCAATTATTTTACAAACGTCAAGCGAAATGGATTGAATCGCTTCTTCTTCTGTAATACCATAGGCTGTTGCTGTCCCCGCTTGGAAGGGTAAGTTTCGAGCATTCATTGCTTCCATGTCACCTGCATTTTGAATCCCAAATAAGACCCCTTCTTTTTTTAAAAGATAAGGTAGTTTAAAGGATTGATCTATCGGATCATCTTCATTTTCAGGTAAACTATGAATGCGCCTAATTAAAATAGGGATATTTGAGTCCTTTAGTCGTTTTCCTAATAAATGCGCCTCATAACCACCGATTATTACAGGGAATTGGAGCTTGAACTTGGATGAAAATGAAATAATATCTAAAATTTGTTGCATCTCATCTGCATGAAAATAAACTCTTTTTGAACCTTTGAAACATCCAATCATGGCTTCCAATCGTTGATCAAATTTCATTTCTTTGTCCTTATTATGTCCTTCAAAATAGGCTTGAGCAAGTTCGAAAAATACATCGATTTCATTTTTTTGAATTTGATAATTTTCATTCGTTTTTTTTGGTGCAGGTTCTGCCCACCAGCCTCCCCCTTGCAAGCTTGAAGGCCAATTAACATGAATTCCATCATCCGCTAAAATGGTAGCATCTTCCCAATTCCATCCGTTTAATGTCATAATTGCTGAACTGCCAGATATTATTCCGCCTCGGGGTGTTGCTTGACAAAGTAAAACACCATTCGTGAGAACTGTTGAAGCTACCTTGGATTCTGGATTAAAAGCGATTTGACTTCTCACATGAGGATTGAATTCTCCTGTTTCGTTGAAATCACGCGTTGCTCGGACAGCATCAATTTCTGTTAACCCTAAGGTGGAGTTTGCTGCAATAAATCCGGGGTAAATATGTTTTCCTTCCACTGAGATTATTGTGTCCCAATCGGCTTTATTATACCTCGTGACTAACGAATTCCCTATTTCAGTAATAATTCCATTTTTTATTCCAACAAACGCGTGATCTATTGTTTCCCCATTTCCTTTGTGCAGAAAGCCGTCAATTATTAGAATTTTTGCCGGTTGGGCGAAATAAATAAATTGAACAAAAATGAATGCCAGTATAAAAGTTAATTTCATTGTTTTGGATTTAGTGGGTGTTTTCAGATTCCGTTCCTTCTTCACCTAATGTGTCACAATGGAAGTGTTTTTTTCCTTTTTTCACAAATGATTTGGTCGTTTCACCTTTGTCTGCAGATTGCAACATTTTTGAGATAATTCGCGCCCGCTCCATTTCATTTCTTCGCTGAAGTAATTCATCCTTTTTTTGATCAAAATAAACGGCACCATCAATTAGCGTTAATTCAACCTTTGCTGTAGTTGTTAGCGGATTACTATCCCATAAAACAATGTCGGCATCTTTCCCTGGTTTTAAACTACCGAGTGTATTATCTAAATGAAGTAATTTGGCTGGATTCAGCGTAACCATTTTCCATGCTTCCACTTCGGACATTCCACCGTATTTAATGCTTTTTGCTGCTTCTTGATTCAATCTCCTTCCCATTTCAGCATCATCAGAATTTATTGCAACAATAACACCTTGATCAGTCATCATTTTCGCGTTATAAGGAATTGCATCGTTCACTTCAAATTTGTACGCCCACCAATCAGCAAAAGTAGATCCACCCGCACCATGTTTCTTCATCTTGTCGGCAACTTTATATCCTTCTAAAATATGTGTAAACGTGTTTATTTTGATACCCATTGAATCTGCGACATGCATAAACATATTAATTTCAGATTGTACATACGAATGACAAGTGATGAATCGATTTTCACTTAGGATTTCACTTAACGCCTCCAATTCAAGATCTTTTCGTGGTTTATTGCCCTTTTTAAGTTTGTAATTTTCCCACTCTTGTTGGTATTTTTTTGCTCGATTAAATCCATCATAAAACACTTGTTCAACCCCCATGCGTGTTTGTGGGAAACGAGAAGTGTTATTTTCTCCCCAATTGGCTTGTTTCACATTTTCTCCAAGAGCACATTTGATGAATTTTGGAGCGTTTGGAATGAGCATTTCTTCTGGCGTGTGTCCCCATTTTAATTTGATTAATGCTGATTGTCCGCCAATTGGATTTGCCGAGCCATGTAATAATTGTGCTGAGGTTACACCACCAGCTAATTGACGATAAACATTAATATCATCTGAATTAATAACATCTCCGATGCTAACTTCTGCTGTTATTGCTTGACCGGCTTCATTGACTCCTTTTGATATAGCTATGTGCGAATGCTCGTCAATGATACCATTCGTTAAGTGTTTTCCTTTCCCGTCAACAATAATTGCATTTTTTGGATAAGTTCCTTTGTCTTTCCCAACGTAGGTGATTTTTCCATTTTCGATAATAACACACGCTTCAGTTAAAATACCCTCTGACTCATTCGTCCAAGCGGTGACATTTTCAAATACAAATGAATTTGACTTAGGAAGTGTATCATTTCCAAATCCCATATTCGGAAACCAAATTTCACCAAGATAAGACGTGTCAGAGAGAATGGAAGATTTTT
>CAMAQX010000197.1 GCA_945860455.1 Lishizhenia tianjinensis | reverse complement strand
AGTTGTATATGATTATTTGATTCAACAGGGAATAAAACTGGAAAGACTTTCATACAAAGGATATGGAGAAACTGAACTCCTAGTTACAGATGAAGCAATCAATAAAATGAGTACCGATAAAGAAAAAGAAGCTGCTCATCAGAGAAATAGAAGAACCGTTTATAAAATTCTGCCATGATGTCAACCCTTCGACTTATTCGACCTTTAAATCTGATAATTATTGCCATTACCATGTATGGCTGTAGGTATTTTATCCTTACTACAAATTCGTTTCAAAAGGTAAATGATATACCGCTTGCGTTTGGGCTTTTAGTTCTTTCAACATTACTAATTGCTGCCGGAGGAAACGTTATTAATGATTATTTTGACATTAAGGCTGACCGAGTTAATAAGCCCGATAAATTAATCGTTGGAAGGTTAATAAACAAACGAAAGGCTATCCTTTTTCATTGGATTTTAAATGGTATTGCGTTTATTATTGCCATTTGCTTATCCATTTATTTCAAATCTGTATCAATCGCATTTATTCAACTGATTTCTATCAATCTACTTTGGTTTTACAGCCTTCATTTTAAACGAAAAGTTTTTCTAGGGAATTTTGTGGTTGCTTTGTTAACTGGAATGATTCCCATGTTGGTGATTATTTATTTTGAAGTATTAAATAATTTAGGAAAACCGTTCTCCCCTTTCCATGAAAACACATGGTCAAATATATTAAACTATAATTACATATATGTGCTGGCAATCATGGCGTTTATCCAAAATTTCGCGCGGGAAATTGTGAAAGACATGGAAGATGTGGAAGGCGATAAATTATTGCATGCTAAAACGATTCCGATGGTTCTCGGATTTGCTCGAACAAAAGTATTAGTAAGTGGGATTTTGTTTTTCACCCCACTGATTTATTTCTTTTTTATTATTGATAATCAACTAGCGTCATTCGGGTTAACTTTCTGGACATCAATTGGATGGTTAATTGCATCCCTATTCGATTTAGGTGGGATTGCCTTATTCACATTTTCAACCAACAATCAATTAAAGAGTAACCAGCTTTTAATAAAAGTATCTATGTTATTTGGTGTGCTTACTACTTTTCATGTTTATTTGAACTATCTTGTCTATGGAAGCTAATTCAATAGTTTTAGGATCTGGTTCACCAAGAAGAAAGCAATTATTATCTGAACTAGGATTTCAATTGGAAATTGTCGCACTAGACATTGACGAATCCTATCCCAATAATCTCGCATCACGAGAGGTTGCTTCATTTGTGGCAAGTAAGAAAATGGATGCCTTAAAAAAATTAAAAGCGGATACTGAACTTTTATTAACCGCTGATACAACAGTTGTATTTTCCAATCAAATTTTAGGTAAGCCCTTTGATGAAAAAAATGCAAAAGAAATGCTTGAGTTACTTTCAGGCGAAAAACATATTGTAAATACTGGAGTTGCGATTTCTTTTAATGGGAATTCTGAAACGTTATCCTGCTATACTGAAGTTGAATTTAATCAGTTATCACTCGAACAAATTGCTTATTATATTTCCAATTTCAACCCTTTCGACAAAGCGGGCTCTTATGGTATTCAAGATTGGTTTGGGTTAGTTGGAATAAAGAGCATCAACGGATCGTACACCAATGTGGTTGGATTACCCACTGATGAAACTTACAAAGCCATACAGCGTCTTATTAAAGTTTAGTTTTTCAAAATGATTTTTTAATCAATAAGGCAATACCTTTCCTGCCCCATTTATATGTGTGATTAACGAGGCTGGGGCGCCCGTGTAATAGATATTTCCCTGACCAGTGATTTCAGCTTTAAACGCCGTGGAATTGGCATTGACATAACAAGGCGAATTGGCATTAGAAACAATTGCAATTGCACTACCAATTTTCAAGTTTCGCGTATCACACCTACCTAAAGTCATAATATTAAAAGTTGCTTTTTGCGCAAAACCACCTAAAGTAAAGTCGCCTGCACCATGGGTATTGTATCCTAATAAGGTGCTTGAAACATTTAATTTTAAATCAATACTTCCCCCACCATCTTTCATGAAAAACTGAAAATCTGATAAGCGCAAGGTATCGGAATTCGTTAGCTTCTTTGTCCCCTGATAGGTTAAATATGTTAAGTTTTTAAAATGAATAATTACTTTAACCGGAGTTGCATAATAACGCAAGAAACTGCATTTATTTAGATCCTTAACTTCAATTGTTCCATCACTGGTTTGATTGACTTGTATGTGTGGGAGTAAATTCCGTCCGCCAATCAGTTCGATTTGATTTAAAGAATCCTGAACCAATTCATATTCGATGTTTTCGTATAAATATAACTTGGAGAAAGTAGTAAATGAAATTAACGTGTCAGTAACCTCACCTGCACCTTTCCAACAGGAACGATCAGATGCTTTCTTGCAAGAGAATAAAAAAGGAATCAATAATAAAAGCCACAAAGAGTACTTCATATTTACTTTTTCTGTTTTTTAATTGGTAGAGAATACCCAATACCCGCCTCCAAATAATCTGCTCTACCAAAATGTGTTTTCAATACCCATTGCGCAATTAAACCATTATTAAATTGATAGCGCATTCCAATTTTATGATAAACGGGATCTTCGGGAACAAACTTATCTTTGATATAAACACCCATTCCAAACACAAAATGAAAATGGTCTAATGGTAGCAAATAAGCTGCGAAAACACCCATTTGAAAGATTTCCCACTGTGTTTTAGGTATTTCAGGAAAGTATGCCTTAATTGCCTGCTTTGAAATCAAATCAAAAGAAACTTCCATTCCAACTTTGGGACGAAAAACTTTTCGAGCATGTATATTTAAACCATAAACAGGGTATTTTTTAGGATTGTCTGCATACGATTCTTTCAAAACAAAAATAGCAGTTGCGCCAAAATTCCACTTGTTATATTTTTCTTGAAGAGGAATGAATCTTTGATTCGGTTTTATTTTCCCTATATCCCTTGCATAACCAATTGAAATATAAGGCATGTTAATACCCAAATTTGGAACACTAAAGGAACCATTACTAAAATGAGTAATATCAATCCCCAACGAAACTTTATTCCTTCCGAAATAATACTTGGAATATATTCCAAGACACATCATTCCGTTTATGTGTGAACCTATTGCAATATTTTTCGGATTAGTAATGGGATCATATATTTTTGGTGTAAATCCCAAGCCACTTCCAAATTGCCAGTCCAAGCGAAAATGAGGAGTAGGACGAATAATAGGTATTTGAACAAAACCATAAAGTCCTGTAAACTTTCCTAAAATCGAATCATTACCAACTGACCCATGAAAGAGTGTTATTCCCTGCTCAGGTAGGTGGTATGTTTTATGCCATTTTTTATTTCCAGAAGGTTTGTAAAACCACACCAATTCAAATGGCAATCCAATCCGTTGGGGAACATGAGCAATAGTGCCGCGATGAGCAGCTAAAAATCCCGCTTTTTGTCTCACCTCAAAGCCCCAATTTTGTTCTTGTGAAAAAAGAAAATGAGGACATCCCAATAGTAAATGAATCAAAATGATCTTCACTAATAACGAGTATTGATGACAAATTTTCAAAAGATTTTTTTTTGTTTTCATCTTTATTTGAACAAATTTAAACATTAAAATGCAAGAAATTAGCGTAATTTTGAAACAATGGATACGAGATTAAACGCTTTTCAACGCCTGCTAGATATAATGGACGAACTCAGGGAGAAATGTCCATGGGATATGAAACAAACATTTGAGACATTGCGTCCACTAACAATCGAAGAGTTATATGAAATGACCGATGCCATAACAGCCAATGACAAACATGAATTGGAAGGTGAACTTGGTGATTTGTTTCTTCATTTAGTTTTCTACTGTAAGTTAGGGACAGAATCAGGCGATTTCACAGTTGAATCTGTTTTAAATCGTATTTGTGACAAGTTAATTCATCGTCACCCTCATATTTATGGCGATGTTAAGGCTTCAACTGAAGAAGGTGTTAAACAAAATTGGGAGAAAATAAAACTAAAAGAAGGAAAGAAATCAGTTCTAGAAGGCGTCCCAAAATCATTGCCAGCATTAGTAAAAGCATCAAGAATTCAAGAAAAGGTGAAAGGAATTGGGTTTGAATGGGATAACATGGAGGATGTTTGGTCAAAAGTATTCGAAGAAATGAATGAGTTAAAAGTTGAAATTGATAATCAATCCGAATTTATTGAAGAAGAATTTGGTGACGTGTTATTCTCCCTGGTGAATCTTTCAAGATATATTCATGTCCAGCCTGAAAATGCATTAGCTAAAACGAACAATAAATTTATCACCCGCTTTCAACTCATGGAAGAGTTGGCTAAAAAAAACAATCTTAATTTAGAAGAAATGAGTCTTACTGAAATGGATGTGTTTTGGAATGACGCAAAAATCATATTAAAAAATAAATAATGAATCTAGAATTTTACAAACTTCAAATCTTTGAAACTGCGTTAGTTTTAATATTCCTAATATTAGTCAAGGTAATTGCTCGAAATTCAATTAACAGAATTCTTAGCAAATTTGATTTTGGTATTGAGAGGAAACGAATCAGTCACAAAATCGTCAATCTTTTCATTACGATCTTTGCGTTAATATTCCTTGCGGGAATTTGGAATATTGACCGATCGCAATTAATGGTTTTTATTACTTCGACGATTACCATAGTTGGAGTAGGATTCTTTGCCCAATGGTCAATTCTATCGAATATAACATCAAGCTTAATTTTATTCTTCAATCACCCCATGAAATTAGGACAGG
>CAMAQX010000196.1 GCA_945860455.1 Lishizhenia tianjinensis | reverse complement strand
CTAAACAAGCCGTTGGCGTTGCTGAAATAGCTGTAATAGCACAGTTACAAGAAGCAGGTGCAGTGAAATTCTGTGTCAATGTACATGCAGCGTTCGCACTGAATGATGCTGTAACAGTACACGCTGCTCCATTTGCCGTTAATCCTGCCAAGGAATATGCCTGAGGTGAGGTAAAGGGTGCGTTGAAAGTTTGCGTTCCGCCACAACTACTAGTTACGGTCATTGTACCTGATGCGGGAACATTTGCAAAAGTAATATTACCACTCAATGTATATTGATTTGCTAAACAAGCCGTTGGCGTTGCTGAAATAGCTGTAATAGCACAGTTACAAGAAGCAGGTGCAGTGAAATTTTGCGCTAAAGTACAACTTGGTGTCGCAGAAAATGTTGCCGTAACAGAACATGCTGCTCCATTGGCATTTAATCCGGTTAATGAATATGCTTGAGGAGAAGTGAATGGAGCATTAAATGTTTGAGATCCACCACAGCTATTTGTTATCGTCAATGTACCTGTTGTTGGAGCATTGGTGAAAGCCACACTACCATTTAATGTGTAAAGACTATTCACACATACTGTAGGAGTTGCTGTAACTGCAGTTATTGAACAGTTACACGCTGCCGGGGCAGAATAGTTTTGAGTAAAGGTACATGCAGCATTCGCACTAAATGTCGCTGTTACTGTACATGCGGCGCCATTAGCTGTTAAACCGGTTAAGTTGTATGGTAAAGGCGAGGCAAATGGAGCATTAAATGTTTGTGTTCCGCCGCAAGAACCTGTAACGGTTAATGTTCCTATTGTTGGTGCGTTTGTAAATGAAATCGAACCGCCAACCGAATACGTTCCGTTAGAACAAGCAGTTGGTGAAGCTGTAACTGAAGATATCGCACATGGTGTTACGCAAGAAGTAGGAGCAGTATAAGCTTGAACTGTATTACAATTTGGAAAGCCAGAAAAAGAAGCGGTGACGGTACAAGCTGCACCATTTGCGGCTAGGCCAGGAAAATTATAAGGAATATTTGTAAAAGGCGCACTGAATGTTTGACTTCCTCCGCAACTATTTGTTATGGTTACAGTACCCGAATTTGGTACAGAAATACCCGGACCACCAGTAACTGTTAAATTCCCCGATAAAGTATACGTATTATTTGAACAGACCGAAGGATTTGCTGTTAAGGCCACCCCACAGGTAAACGAACAATCTGCAGAGCCTGAACCACCCGTTTGATTAAATGTAATTGTACCAGGTTGATTAGCAAAATTGGTGAGTAATACCACATAGACTTGTCCTACTTGCGCATTTGGAATTGAAGCAGTTTCAACAGCAGCTGTAGAATAACTACAATCTACCGTTCCACTTCCACCAGGAAATGGATTTGCCCCGGCACAAGCTGCGTTTAAAGATGAAAATGGACCCCAAATAGCAAAATCAACATCAATTCCGGTTCCAGAAGTATTAACTTGACTTATATTAAAGTTCATAGTACCATTCGCATCAATCTCTAAATAATACCAAGATGGATTTGGTGTACTTCCTAAACAACCTACTGCGCCCAAATTTGTTACATTGGTGCTATTTTGAAAGTTATACGTTGTTCCTGTACAAAAAGGATCGGCTGTAATACATTGCGTGAAAGAAATACTTGCACAAAAAGAAAAGAAGAACAGAAATAGTAAATTTCTCATCATAGAATTAAAATTAGGGTTGGATTAATCCTCAAACTTAAACCAAAATTCTTTTTTGATCAATGATTTATTAGACCTTGCCCATATTTTCGCAATTGTTTTATTATCGTCGTATGTTTTGTACTTATCGTACTTTGGGAAACTTGTTGGTATGGCACCATCAATAAAGAAAGTCTTCAATTTTTCTGGCTTTACAACATATTCGCTGTAGTATTTCCCCCCCGATTTTTGTTTTGTATGCGTTTGAGATTTTAATTCAGATTTAGGTTTCACTTGAACCGAACTGTTTGAATTTACTTGAGCTGTGATTGTAAGAGAGCTGCAAATAAAAATAGTGACGGAAATTATTCTCATAAAATTTAGTTAATCTAGTTTCGTTGAATTGGTGACGACGAATATAATAAAAAGTTGCCAAAATTAAAAATTAATTAGTTTTACTTTAAAAAAGAATATTAGAACAGATTACAATATTAGTTTTGTACTTTTTAAAATTATTTACACTTCAATGAGTTCTAAAATTAAATACATCAATTATTATTTACCTCCAACATCATTGAGTAATGAGGAATTAGCTGGACTTTTTGAGAATAAATCGAGTAAAGAAATCCTTGATCTATTTGGTGTAAAAAAGCGTTCAATCAGAAATCCGGGTCAAATTGGTTCTGATTTAGCATTTGAAGCGGCCCAAAAACTATTCATTGAAAATAAAACATTAGATAAAAATACAATTGACTTTTTAATCTTTTGCACGGAAGGGCTTGATTATAAAGCTCCGACAAGTGCCAGTGTGCTTCATCATAGGCTAGGACTGAATGAGAATTGCGGGTGTATTGATATGCCAATGGGTTGCTCAGGCTTTATTTACGGTTTAAGCTTGGCACATTCCATGATACATGCGGGAAATGCGACAAAAGTCTTATTTTTAGTAGCCGACATTCCGAGCTCCGTCATTCACTCTTCTGATTTTGAAATGATGTGTATATTTGGAGATGCCGGGGTAGCAATTTTGGTTGAAAAATCTGAACCCAATCACATTGGGAAATTTATTTTTGGTAATGATGGATCTGGCGCTCAAAATTTAATTGTTGAGCGCGGTACAACACGTTCTCCCATTGACAAAGAATGGCTCGAAAAATACAAAAATGAGCCAGAAAATCTATCACAAGGAAGAATGAAAATGAATGGGTTAGAAATCGCTCGTTTTTCCTTACAGCGCGTTCCTAATTTAGTAGAAAATACCCTTCAAAAAAATAATATCTCGTTTGAGGAAATTGATTTATTTGTTTTCCATCAAGCAAGTAAATTTATCCTGAATTCGCTTAAACGTAAATGTAAAATTCCATCCGATAAATTTTACACCTATTATGAAGAGGTTGGAAATACGGTTTCGTGTTCAATTCCAATCGCGATGAAACATGCAGAATTGGAAGGTAAATTAAGAAAGGGAATGAAAGTAATGCTTTTGGGTTTTGGTGTTGGCTACAGTTGGGGTGGTACAATAATAACTTGGTAAATTGATAAACATGTTTGTTTTAAAAAAAATGTCCTCTACCCTATCTCAACCTATTCTCTATTCCGCAGATTGGGCACCAAATCAACTAGTAAATGATTTAATAGATAGAAAAATTCAATTTCAATTTACCGGTAATTTATTTTGTCAAGTTTGCACTAAAAACACAAAAAAATTCTTCGGAGAAGGCTTTTGCTATACTTGTTTTATGGCGTCTTCGCAAGCTGCACCTTGTATTTTACGCCCTGAATTGTGCAAAGGTCATTTAGGCGAAGGGCGAGATCCTGTCTGGGAAGAGAAAAACCACAACCAACCTCATATTGTTTATTTGGCGCAATCGGACAGTGTTAAAGTAGGTGTGACACGCTTAACTCAAGTTCCAACGAGATGGATTGACCAAGGTGCGAAATCAGCTATTTATTTTGCAGAAACGCCTAATCGATTTGAAGCCGGTGTGTTGGAGGTTGCTTTAAAATCATTTTTAACGGATAAGACCAATTACAAAAAAATGCTTCAAAATGATATTGATGAATCCATTGATTTGATTGAAGAAAAATGGAATGTGGTTGATCAATTGCCCTTGGATCTCCAAACGTATGTGTCTGAAAATGATGCAATAACAGAATTAAATTATCCTGTTTCAAAATATCCAACTCATCCCAATTTAATTAACCTTGAAAAAGTTGGCACATTTAAAGGATTGGTAGCAGGTATCAAAGGTCAGTATTTGTTATTTGAAGGAGACTTTGCGTTGAATATCCGCAGGCATACGGGATACGAAGTAAAAATTAGTTTTTAACTAAATCTTCTATTTTCAATTGAATTTGATGACAACCAAATGAGTCTATTTTGAGTCCATATCGAGCTTCATCTATTTTATCAAAAATTTCTCTAACCAGTTTTGATTTTACCGACATGCCTTGAATGGACTCTAATCGATTTATTTTTTCTAAACGTGACAAGGAATTACCTTCCTCTAAATTGAGTTGACTTTCCATCCAATTATCCAAAGTACTAATAACAGCCTGGATGTATTGGTCTGGATCATTCATTTTATCTCTCAAAGCATTCAAATCAATAGCATAAGAACTCGACTTATGTGTAATTTCCTTTTCAGCCACTGCCAATTTTGAATCCTTATTCGACGAAGTACTTTTTTCTTCCGAATCATTGTCATTTCTTTTATTCTTCCGCTTAAACAAAAGAAAAACAAGCGCTAACAAGGAAAAACCAATCCCACCAATCAAAAAAATTGATTGTGTTGTACCCATACCATTCTCATTTTCAGGAACAATTTTCTTAGATGCTAAACGTAAACTTGCTTGTTCCTGCGCTTTTGCTTTATTGAAACCGAGAGTTCTTTCCACATTGAAAACAACTGAATCTACCCGCAATTCAACATATTTAACGGATTCTAAATCGAAATAGGAAAAAGTAAATTGGGGTAAAATCAAATTTCCTGGATCCAATAATTGAATATTGTAGTCAATTGTTAATTTTCCCACTGCTCCCTTCTCAGAAAATTCAAACTCTTCTTGAATAATTGGATCTCCATACAACTGAATACTTGGTGGTAATTTTAGGTCTGGA
>CAMAQX010000195.1 GCA_945860455.1 Lishizhenia tianjinensis | reverse complement strand
AATGGCATTGGTCGAAAATATTCAACGTGAAAATTTAAATGCGATTGAAATTGCCCTTTCTTATGATCGATTGATTCAAGAATGTAGCCTAACTCAAGAACAACTGAGTCAGAAACTGTCGAAATCTCGATCTGGAATAGCTAATTTTCTTCGTTTATTAAAACTTCCTGTCACAGTTCAAGCGGGAGTTCGGGATGGTAAAATCTCAATGGGTCACGCGCGAGCCCTTTTGAGTATAGAAAATGAAGCAGAAATATTGGAAAAGTATCAACAAATTTTAACGGATAATCTCTCCGTTCGAGAAATTGAAACTCTCACAAAAACGATTTCTAAATCTCCGGTTTTTCAACCCGTAAAAAAAATAGGACTTACTAAAAATCAAATTGTATTTAAAGATTTTTTATCTGATCGATTAACTACAAAAGTTGAAATTGTTAAATCAAAGACTGGTTCAGGTAAAATATCACTTAATTTTAGCTCTGAAGCTGAGTTAAATCGTATTATTCAAACATTGAAACGCTGATGCGTCTTGTTTTAGTTTTTGTCTTTTTTGTATTCTTGGACTTTTTTGGTTCCGGTCAAAATATCCCACTAACTAAAAAAGAGGAGGATACAGTTTACAAACATTCCGTTAAAAAAGCGGTTTTATTATCAACATGTATACCCGGAGCAGGTCAAATATACAATCATATCGCCATGCCAAAAGGGAGAAAAAAAGCATTTTGGAAAGTGCCGCTGATTTATGCCAGCTTAGGAACTGCGTCGTATTTTATTTTCCAAAATCAAATTACTCAATCAAGTATAAAAAATGAATACACCAATCGAATTGACGGGAACGTTGTTTTAAATCCTTTTTGGGAAGCGTATGATAATCAGGCATTACTAACACTACATCGCCAATATTTGGATTTTCGTGATTTATCCATGCTCGCTTTTTTTGCCCTTTATGGGTTTCAAATTGCGGATGCTGGAGTGGAAGCGCATTTTGTGAAATTTGATGTTTCAAATGACATTAGTTTGCTAATAAAACCAAAAATGCTTCATTTCAATCATGTAGGAGTGTCTTTACAATTCAATTTTCATTAATTTAGTAATCAAATAAGTATGAAAATCGCGCTAATTGGTTACGGTAAAATGGGTAAAGCAATTGAAAAAATTGCTCATGAAAAAGGGCATTCCATTGCCGCAGTTGTAAATAGCTCAAATAGCATTGACCTTGTTGATTTATCAAATTGTGATGTTGCCATTGAATTTTCCACTCCAGAATTAGCAACAAAACACATTGTTCATTGCTTTAATCATCAAATCCCAATTGTTGTTGGTACAACAGGATGGCATCATGAGTTGGAATCAATCAAAACAATTTGTGGAAAGGTAGATGGGAGTTTGATTTATGCCCCTAATTTTAGTTTGGGAGTGAATATCTTTTTTGAATTGAACAAAAGGCTCGCTGAGTTAATGTCAGGAAATATAGATTATCAAGCGGAAGTTGTTGAGGTGCATCATCTTCAAAAATTGGATTCTCCTAGTGGGACAGCTATTGAATTAGCAAACGAAATAATTTCCTATAACAAAACGTATACTGATTGGAAATCTTCAAATGGAATGAAACCGGAAGTTTCCTCATCCATATTACCAATTACGGCAATTAGAGAGCCTGATGTACCAGGAACCCACACGGTAATGTATCAATCAGAAATTGATTCAATTCTCATGACACATCAAGCCCATAGCCGAAAAGGTTTTGCTTTAGGAGCAGTTGTTGCAGCAGAATGGATTTTTGGAAAACAAGGAGTTTTCACCATGTCAAACGTATTAAATTCTTAACTCATTATGGCCTTTATTTATTTTTACAGTCTTATACTCATTCATCCTTATTTAGCTTGTTGGTGGATGTCATTTCCAGCAGCAGGAAGAAAATCATGGGAAGCTTTAATTCCTGGTTATAATTATTATGTTGCTTTTGAAATAACTTGCAAAGCACCATGGTGGGCTTTTTTAATGTTAGTACCCGGAGTTCACTTAATTATGTTAGCCACATTAAACATTTCCTATTTTAGAAAATTTGGTTATTTTTCATTTGTTGATACGATTCAAGGAATTTTCTTTCCGTATTATTTAATGTATCAAATCAGTTCAAACAACGATCCATGTGTTCCTGAGACAAATTGGGCGAGAGAAAAAGATCGGGCGGATAGAGCATGGAGTGACCATTTAATTTTGTTTTTAAGTCTACCAGTTATTGGACATTTGTTGACTTATTTAGTTGGACTTTTTAAAAAAGAAAAAAGCGGTGATAAAACCTTGGTTAAAGAATGGGGAGATTCTATTTGGTTTGCATTAATTGCAGCAGGAATTATTAGAACGTACGTTTTTGAACCCTTTCAAATACCTACTGGATCTATGGAAAAAACATTACTCGTGGGTGACTTTTTATTTGTTAATAAAATGGCCTATGGATCCAAAGTTCCAGTTACCCCTCTCTCCTACCCTTTAGTTCATAATACCGTTCCTTACTTGAATATTCGATCTTATACTACCTTAGAAAAAGGATCCTTTTTCCGTCTACCTGGATATGTTGATGTACAACGAAATGATGTCGTGGTGTTTAATTATCCATCAGGAGACACAGCTGTTTATGACCCACGAATGCCCGATGGATTAATGGGCCATGATTATCATGGTATTGTCAATGATGAAGCAAAATATTTTTGGCAAGAAGAAAATGCAGCAATTATTTCCGAAATAGCCCAAAAATATAAGTATCAATATGAATTTGAAGCGAGGGATAAATTTATAGATTCGTTTGGACAAGATTTCATTAAAAACAGTTCTAATTGGAAAGAAAAGGCACGAAATGGCATGAAAGAAGGAATCACCTATTGTCGAGGAGGAATTCCAGGTTCTGATTTAAATTACATTGAACATTTTGGATTGATTGATCGGCCAGTTGATAAACGAGAAAATTACATCAAACGATGTGTAGCCGTGAAAAAAGATTGGATAGAAATAAAAAATTCAGTGCTATATATCAATGGTAAGAAAGCGTTTGTTGCAGAAAATCAATGTTTAATGTACTTCGTAGATAAAACGACAGCAACTTTCCCTTCAGCAGATGCTATGTTTCAAAAATATGGATTAGAGTCCGAACGAGGGGATTATAAATCACCACAAATGATGGATTTTTCGAATAAAATGGAATATTCAATTCAATTCAATATAGATCCAAATAAAGAATTCTATTCGTTTAACATTACCAATACTGAGAAAACACGAATTTTAAAAGATTTCCCTAAAGCAAATTTCACGCTAGCAATAGCGACTAAATCAACAAGCAAAAATAAATTAGCCTTGGATAATTTACGAACCTTCCCTAATGATTTTTCAATTGATAATACAATAACCGATTTTCACCGCATTCAAATACCTTACCGTGGAAAAGTGGTTGATTTTAAAAAGGAAAATATAGCTTGGTATCGCCGAATAATAACGGCCTATGAAGGTCATACCTTAGCAGAAAAGAAAGATGGTATTTATATCGATGGTAAAAAAACAAATACTTATACCATTGAAATGGATTATTACTGGTTAATGGGAGATAATCGATATAATTCTGCTGACTCAAGAATTTGGGGATTTGTTCCAGAAGATCATGTTGTTGGTCGTGCATCGTTAGTATGGTTTTCAAAGAGTCCTTATTTAGGAGTACGTTGGGCACGCATTATGAAGCTAATTCACTAATGGATTTTTTTCCAACAAGTTATTTTCCTTCAACTTCCTATTTACAATTGCTTGCAGCTTCAAAATCTGCTTGTATTTGTGGTGGAGAATCCTATCTAAAACAAACGTATAGGAATCGGTGTGAAATTTTAGCTGGTAATGGCGTACAAACCTTATCAATACCTGTCACTAAAGCTGCAGGATCAAAATCATTAACCAATCAAATTCATCCCGCATATTCAGAAAACTGGCAACAAGATCATTGGAAAACAATTCAAAGCGCCTATAAAAACGCACCCTATTTTGAATTTTATGATCAGGAAGTTAAATCGCTTATTTTCACAAAACATGATACTTTATTAGAATTAAATCAATCAATTATCGAATTTTTTGAGCATTGTTGGCAGCTTCCGCCTAGTCAACTAACTATTGGTTTTTCGGATTCCTTCGCCCCTTTTGAATTTTTAGGTCGAAAATTGAATTATAAATCATACATTCAAGTGTTTTCAGATCGATTTCCTTTTCAAAGTAATTTAAGTGGGTTGGATTTAATATTTTGCGAAGGACCAATGGCAAGAAATTGGATACTTTAAAAGAAATTATTATTCATTGTAACTATGGAATTACTTAAGCAACTAATAGAAATACAAGGCTTATCCGGAGATGAAAGTAGGATTACACACTATATAAAATCATACTGCGAAAGCAATATGAAAAATTGGAAGTTCCAACCTCAGATACTTGTTGAGCAAGAAAAACATGATTGCTTGATTTTGGTTTTTGGAACACCTAAAACAGTGATTTACTCTCATGTGGATACAATTGGGTATACCGTTGGGTATGAAAATAATTTAATTCCTGTTGGCAGTCCCGTATTCACGGAATCCATGATATTAACTGGAAAGGATTCTCAAGGAGAGGTAAACACTGAAGTCATGTTGTTTGAGTATCCTGACGGAGAGAGTGAATTAAAATGCGTATTTGATCGGCAAATAGAGCCAGGGACTTTACTAAGTTTTAAACCAAATTTCATTGAAAATGAACGCTATATCCAATCTCCCTATTTAG
>CAMAQX010000194.1 GCA_945860455.1 Lishizhenia tianjinensis | reverse complement strand
TGCTCCTGCAGAAATCGTTGGCGCACCTGCTAAAGGAAATGATGTTGCACCACAATTGCTAGTCACATCCCGAGCCACGGTCCAGTTATCTTGTCCTATCACTACATTTACAGTACGTTTTGCAGTAGATGTTCCGTTCGGGTTTGTTGCTGAATAATTTACGTAATTTACGCCAGTTGATGTTGTTACAACTTGACCTGTAGTTACTACATTAACTGAGCTTCCATCTTTGTTAACAGCTGTAGCTCCCAAATCTGCATACGTTGACCCTACGCTAATAGTGGTATCAGCAGCTCCGATGATAGTGATCATTGGTTTGTATAAACAACTTCCGTCATCTTTTTTTGCTTTGCTATTAAAATTTGTTGCTGTAGCATCTGTACAACCTTTCTTTTTACATGAAGAGAAACCAGCTCCTAAGCCAATTACTAAAATAAATAATCCAATTTTGTTCATATTTTCTAATTTTGAAACGAATTTAGTAAAAAAAATACAATTTAGTTGTTCATGAAATTAATTTTTGGGGCTTTCCTACTTCTTTTTCTATTTTTCACTCATTTCAGTTTGGGACAAAACGGGTGCATTGATCCACAAGCTCAAAATTATAACCCAAATGCAATCTGGAATGATGGTTCATGCATCTACTCCACAACCAATTACAGCCTTCAACTTGTCACTGATTTCCCTGATGAATTACAAGAGAATTCAGGGTTGATATTTTATAATAGTCATTTATATAGCATCAATGACGGGGGTAATTCAACTGATTTTCAAGAATTAGATACTCAAGGAAATATCATACGGTCGATAAACGTTTCCGAATCACAAAATTTCGATTGGGAAGCCATAAGTCAAAATGATTCTACTATTTTTTTAGGGGATTTTGGAAATAATGGAGGGAATCGTCAAGATTTATGCATTTATCGAATTTCCAAAAACCAATTAATTGGAAATGATACCGTTGGCATGAGTAAGTTTTGGTTCACCTATCCCGATCAAAATTCATTTTCGAATAGCAGTAACAATCATAATTTCGATTGTGAAGCGTTTGTTTATTATCAAGATTCGCTGCATTTATTCACCAAAGGATGGCAAAATTTTTATACTAAACATTATGTTTTACCCATCAACTCAGTGGACACGGTTGAAGCCATTTTAAGAGATAGTATGTGGGTGGATGGGCTCATTACGGATGCAACCCTTGACAGCACAACAGGAAGATTGTTGCTACTAGGATATAAAAACAATGGGTCAAATTTTTACACCAGTTTTGTTTATTTACTGTTTGACTTCCCAACGAACGACTTTTTTTCAGGAAATAAACGCAGAATTGAAATAGGTAATATGTTGACTGTTTCGCAAACTGAAGGAATTACTTTTAATAACAGCACCAACGGTTTTATAAGTTCAGAGAAAATTTCCTCAAGTATCATTACTATCCCGCCCAAACTATTTTCATTTAATTTCCAATCCTATTTTGAAAATTCTCAATCCTCCGTTCAATTTACGGAAGAGGAGCCGGCATTGGTATTTCCCAATCCGTCCAATCATGAGTTAACATTACCTTGGGTCTTTAAAAATTTGAGTTTCTTAGATCTTTCAGGTAATAAAATCGCGCAACTTAAGTCCATTGAACCCAAACGAACAATCGATTTATTAGCCTTACCCTTAATGAAATCAAATACGTATTACATCCGAAATGAAGATACTCAAAAGACTGTAAAGTTTCTCTTCCAATAGTTGGTATTTAAAGATTTTATTATATATTTGCATCCCCAATTTGGGATTACTAAATAAAAATTAAGCTATATGTACGCAATTGTAGAGATAGCAGGGCAGCAATTCAAAGTGCAAAAAGATCAAAAGATTTTTGTACATCGTTTAGCAGCAGAAAGTGGAGCAAAACTAGATTTTGAGCGCGTTTTGTTGGTAGACAATGATGGCAAAATTCAGGTTGGCGCCCCAGCTATAGCAGGAGCAGTGGTTTCTGCAGAAGTGAATGATCACGTAAAAGGAGACAAGGTGATTGTTTTCAAGAAAAAACGTAGAAAAGGGTATAAAAAGAAAAACGGACACCGTCAATCTTTTACCAGTATCACGATTAAAGACATTAAAGTAAATTAAGTTAAAAAGTTTGAACCATGGCACATAAGAAAGGAGTCGGTAGTTCCAAGAATGGTCGCGAATCGCATAGCAAACGCTTGGGAGTTAAAATTTTTGGTGGACAAGCTGCAATTGCAGGAAATATTATTGTTCGTCAACGTGGAACAACACATCACCCTGGAAATAATGTAGGAATTGGAAAAGACCATACATTGTTTGCATTAGTTGACGGAGTTGTAGAATTCAGAAAACGAAAAGATAATCGTTCATTTGTTTCTGTTAAATCGTTAGAAGTAACTGAGGCTTAATTCGATTTGTTTTTATACTTAAACCGCTTGAAATTCAGGCGGTTTTTTTTATTTTTTGTGTGGGACGGGATCATGACCGTGACCTCCCCAAGGATGGCAACGCATAATTCTTCTTAAACCGAGATACAAACCTTTAATTGGCCCCCAAACGTTTAAGCTTTCAATCATATAATGCGAGCAAGTCGGTTGAAATCTACATACAGAAGGGAAAAGTGGAGAGATTAAAAGCTGGTACATTTTCACCAATGCCACTAAGGGAAACACTACTATTTTCTTAATCCATTTCATACCACAAATTTCAGCTTAAAATTATTCGTTTTTTGAATATTACAGAAACTTCTTTCAACACTTTCGCATTCAGTATAGATTTATTACCTTTGTCTACCTAAATTTAATATTAAGATGCCTTATTTATTTACATCTGAGTCCGTATCAGAAGGACACCCAGACAAAGTATCTGATCAGATTTCAGATGCATTGATTGACCATTTTATGGCTTTTGACCCAACTTCCAAGGTTGCATGCGAAACTCTAGTTACAACCGGACAAGTAGTTTTGGCTGGTGAAATTAAAACAAATGCATACCTAGACGTTCAATCAATTGCGCGTGAAGCCATCAGACAAATTGGTTACACCAAGTCAGAATATATGTTTGACGCCAATTCTTGTGGGATTTTTTCAGCCTTGCATGAGCAATCATCAGATATCAATCAAGGGGTTGAAAAAACGAATCCGGAAGAGCAAGGCGCAGGTGACCAAGGGATGATGTTTGGTTATGCTACTCGTGAGACGGATAACTATATGCCCTTAGCTTTAGATTTAGCTCACAAAATTTTACAAGAACTATCTTACATTCGCAATAACGAAGCAGGATTAATTCCTTATTTACGCCCTGATGCAAAATCACAGGTAACAATTGAATATTCAGATGATAATGTTCCGCAGAGAATTGATACAATTGTTGTTTCAACACAACATGATGATTTTGATGCTGAAGCAGTGATGTTAGCTAAAATTAAGAAAGATATTATTGAAATCGTAATTCCACGTGTAAAAGCGAAATTGAAACCTGAATTACAGGCACTTTTCAATGACAAAATTCAGTATCATATTAATCCTACCGGAAAATTTGTAATTGGTGGACCTCATGGGGATACTGGTTTGACTGGAAGAAAAATAATCGTTGATACATACGGTGGAAAAGGAGCTCATGGCGGCGGTGCATTTTCCGGAAAAGACCCTTCCAAAGTTGATAGATCAGCTGCTTATGCTACAAGACATATTGCAAAAAATTTAGTGGCGGCGGGCTTGTGTGATGAAATATTGGTTCAAGTATCTTATGCCATTGGCGTTGCAAAACCTTGTGGTTTATATGTTAACACCTATGGTACTTCAAAAGTAGGGTTAAGCGATGGCGATATTGCAAATAAAGTTTCTGAAATTTTTGATATGCGGCCTTACTTCATCGAGCAACGATTGAAATTACGGAATCCTATCTATCAAGAAACTGCCGCATATGGTCACATGGGGCGAAAAAATGAAGTAGTAACTAAAAGTTTTAGAGCACCAGATGGAACGATTCTAACCAAAGAAGTTGAATTATTCACATGGGAAAAATTAGATTACGTCGATAAAGTAAAAGAAGCTTTTGGTTTGTAATTAACATTCACTATATTTCAATCCCGGTTTCTTATGATTCCGGGATTTTTTTATCTTATCCAAAAACATGTCTGACAAATTGCTTCATAAGGAGATGAAAGAAATACTGAATTCCTTCTTAGGGAATGCCTATTCTATGAACAGCAATGACCCATTGGCTAATGTATACACAAAGGGTGTCCTGTCCTTACATGATGATGACCTAAATTCTACTCCTGAATGGGAAAAGTTGATTCGATCAGCGAAAACAACGGAAAAAGAATTTGGTTTAAATCCATTATGCAAGGCTTTAGGGGTATTGTCAATGATTTGGAATGAGAAAGAATATCATTTTCCACTTTTTTTAACTGAAATTAAAGCAACAAATGATAAATTGACAAACCAACTTACATTAACCATTCATGGGGAAACACAAGTCAATCCGTTTTTGATTCATTTTTTTGAGCAACAATTCCAACTAACATTACCAGAAACAGTAGAAGAAATTCAAACTCTCACTGGAAATTATCCTCAACTTACCATTGAGACAAATCTACAATTCATCGGTAATTTTCACCCACACCGCTATGAAATTGTTCGAGACTTAGAAAATTTAATACATGTTGATACCTTCTCCGAACCATTAAAACAACTCATTGGATTACAAGATCAAGGTGAAATCACCCTTTTAGCGCTGAGCAATTCCAACTTAGTGCAAGCCGATCCTGATCAATTGGGCGTATT
>CAMAQX010000193.1 GCA_945860455.1 Lishizhenia tianjinensis | reverse complement strand
ACGGATTTGGCAAAAGTGGCGGTTCAGTGCTCCAATTGCTCCACAAAAACATCCATAAATCGAACAACATTTTCTTAGTCAATAAATTCTTCCCTACTGCGCATCTGACTTTGAAACCGATCCTGAACACCTAAGTAACTCATTCTTATAGATTTATTGTTACATAAATATACGGAATTCGCACCTCGTTTTCACTAATTAATTCCTATATTTATGAACTATTTAGCGTTAGTTTTTTCACAGACTGCCGTTATGGGGCAGTTTAAAAACCGACAACGACAATGAGAAAACCATTTAAAATAGGACAGAAAGACTACAAATTCAAAAAAGATGCAATTACGCATTATCGAACTATTTTAAATTCTTACGACTTTGGAGAATCACTAAATGATTCCGATTATGACGACCTTATTGACTTATTGGATTATGAATATTTTAATTATTTAGCTGAACTTGAAACGACTGATGAAAATAGTGAAGAAGAAATAAGTAATGAAGTTGAAAGTAAAGTAGCTAATGAAAACAATGAAGCAGAAATATCAATTGAAGATATAAAAATCGCAAAAGTCCAGTTTAACACTAAATGTTTCGAAATTTTTTACAGCGACAAAACAAGTGCCTATATTTCATACTTAATGATAATAAACAACACTAAATATACTCCTGAAAAATTATTTTATGTAGCTTGTAGGAACTCTATTCACGATGATATTAAAACAGTAAAACAGGAATATTTTGACAAAAATTCAGTGAAAGGACAAGTCAAATGTCAAGAAACTGGAATGCTATCTAAATGGACTGAATTAGCCGTTGACCACAGACAACCAAACACATTTTCAGTTATAGTTGATAGGTTTAAGGAAGTAAATAGAGTTGAGTTGGATTCGATTGAATATACTTCAAACGAGCAAAATCATATAATTTTTAAAGACGATACTTGGACAGGACAATTTAGAAAGTATCATATGGACAAGGCAAGTTTGAGAATTGTAAGAACAGAATGTAATTCAAGTAGAACTGGTTTAGCGAGACTTAAACGAACATCAAAAGACTTAACAATCAAATGAAAAACCGACCCCATAACAGCACCTACCCAAAAGGCGGGGGTTCGTGTTACAAAGATAGTTTTGTGGTTAATCAAACATTAATTTTTCAAATCAAGTTTTGTGGCAAAAGCCCCGCCCTTCGGTTAGGAGAAAACCGTTTATAATTGCAGGATGACGCCATATATTCACCAGAAAACAGACAAGTATTACGGCTTAAGAATTGTAATTTTGCGATTTTAATTTTACCCCAAATAATAGAACGCTGACTATAAAAAGAAAAATTATATTTATTTTTACAGCAACACCGCTGAGTCAACTAATTTTTTGACAATCTCAACATTCGGAGAAAAAGTCTCTGTTCAACAACCTCCGTCGATGATATAGAAATTACTGTTGACAACATCGGTAAAGGAATTACTAATGCAATTCGACCTCGCATTCAATTTAAAGAAGTAAATGGCATTGGCTTTTCTTATAAATTTTAAATTTTTTATTAACCTCTAAAAACAAATAGACATGAGCATGATGAAAGAATTCAAAGAGTTTGCCATGAAGGGCAACTTAGTTGACATGGCGGTTGCATTCGTAATGGGCGCTGCATTCGGTAAAGTAGTGAGCGGTTTTATCGACGGCATGGTAATGCCTATTGTAGGTAAACTCGTAGCCGGAGTAGATTTTGCCTCTCTGAAATATATTTTATCGGAAGAACAAAGAGACGCCTCGGGTAAAGTAATAGCTGCCGAAGCTTCCATAAAATATGGAGAGTTTATTACTATTATGATTGACTTTATTTTGGTTGCTGTTGTTATGTTCATGGTTATAAAAGCAATAAACAAGATGAAGAAAAAACAAGCTGAAATACCAGCTACACCTCCTGAACCAACGGAAGACCAAGTACTTTTGAGAGAGATTCGCGACTTATTGAAAAAGTAAAAAACGACTGGCAACACTAGTTTTGCAAAAGTGGTGGTTTCGTCTCCGAAATCTCGAACTTGATCAAGTTGAAAGCCATTATAAAATCTTAGGTCACAACGAATACAGCAAAAAACACCATGGAACAGAGAGACTATTTGAAAAAACAAATTGACCAATTGGGAAAGGTGTTAGCGAAAGCGCTTTCTGACTTGCTTGGACTAAAAAACAGCGGACAAATAACCGCAGGACTTGTGATCACGAATCAAACACTGAAAAATGAATTAGGCTTTACTGTCAAGGATTTAATAGATACACCGACCGACATATTTATTGAAACACTTACAAATGATAAGAACGTAACCCACGAAAACCTAGAAATACTTGCAGAAATACTTTTGTTAATCGCAGAAAACAGACAAGAGGACAACAAAAAACTGTTTGAAAAATGCTTGACGATTTACACCTATTTAGAAAAAACAGAAACTTTTTACTCGGTTGAGAGACATCAGCGAATGACACGAATAAAACACATACTCTTCTTCGAAAAGAAATGAATGCAATTGAAGCAGCGAAAGCAATATATCATAAATTTGGTGCGCAAAAGAAATCATGCTAATCACCTAGAAAGCCAAAAACAAAGACGTACTGCTTTAGCTACAAGGACTTATCGGACCTAAATAAAAAACCCGTTATTGCGTACGCTGGCTGTTTTTTTATTTAATAATCATTGTTGCACTTTTATCACCTAGTTTGATGGCATTCTAGCAATAACTTTCGAAAAACCTTTTTAATTTTGAGATTTTAGATGACAATTTATATCAATTTTTCAGTTTACAAAGCAGTCTTTTTATTTAGAAAACATTTTTTTATATTAATATTGTATGTGTTGAAAAAAAATCAAAAGACATAACAGATGCAAAATTAACTTGGGTAGCCGATTTAGAAAAATCGTCTACAAAATACCATACCTATGGAGCCTGGATAGCGATTATTTTTGATCCTATATTTGGAATTACCGATTATCTCAACATCCCCATGCATTTAATCATATCATGTTGTTACGAATTGGTGTGGCGATAGCTTCAGCATTGACGTTGTTGGCACACAAGCAGAAGTTTATAAATTCTAAAATGCTGATTTTCATTCCTTTTATCCTGATTTCATTCCAAAATGCTTACACGTTTAGTGTTATTGAAGTTGGTGACTTCACAGGACATTCGTTGAACTACTTAGCCTTGTTCATAGGAGCAGGCATGTTTGTTTTATGGAATTGGTATTACTCTTTAGCTATTATCTTGCCTTTTATTTTAGCTACAGGATACTTCTTTCAAATGAATCACCATTTGAATATGAACGAGGCATTGATAAATGGTGGGCTTTTATTATTGGTGGTTACCGTTTTTATGTTCATACTCATCGAAACGCGCTATAGACTTAGGATTTCAATGATAAAATTCAAGATAGCATTGATGGAAGCAAATGATGCATTAGGATTTGAAAAGGCGCAATCTGATAAACTTCTCCGCAATATCTTGCCTGATGAAGTAGCTGATGAACTGAAATTAACAGGCAGGGCAAGTGCAAAACACTACCAAAAAGTTTCTGTGTTATTTACAGATTTCAAAGGGTTTACGGCTCGAAGTGCCAGCATGACTCCCGAAGAAGTGATTGAAGAATTGAATAAATGTTTCTCCGCTTTTGATGAAATTGTCGAAAAATACAATCTTGAAAAAATCAAAACTATTGGCGATGCGTACATGTGTGCTGGCGGCTTGCCTTTAGCCAATCAAACCAACCATATAGATGCTGTTCGCGCTGGATTGGCTATCCAAGAATACATTACTGCCTACAAAAACGAATGTATAGCCAAAGGCGAACCCTACTTTGAATGTAGGCTTGGTATCAATACTGGCGAGGTTGTCGCGGGAGTAGTCAGCACAAAAAAATTCGCAAACGACAACTGGGGCGATACCGTAAATACCGTAAGCAGGGCAGAAAGCAACGGCTACTTAGGTAAAGTAAATATTACCGAAACAACCTACGAATTGGTAAAAGACATCTTCAAATGTGAATATCGTGGAGACATCGAAGTCAAAGGAAAAGGACAAATGAAAATGTATTTTGTATTGGGATAAAAAAGGAGAAGATTACAAGTTAGAAAAGGGATAATTATAAACTGTTTAAAAAGTGTAATTTTAGAACTAATCTTCAAGAACAATAAATTAATCCAGCACTTACTATAACGTTGGCCCTTAATTCCCAATAAAAGAAGATACTACAAACGTATGACCGAATTGAGTAACAAAAACACTGAATAGAACATGTGAGTTGCCTCGATGAATTAAGGGAATGAAAAATCCATAGGCCGATTACAAAATAATATTTACCGAAATTGAAAAGCAGTGAGCAAGCAATTACAAGCAATTCTACTATTTATCTCCCTTTGACTTTTTTAATTTCTTAGCAAGCGAAACATAGTCCAGCCAATAAATAACTTTTAAAGAAAAACTATTTATTGGGCCATTATTTAGAGTGCTTTTCAAATTGGACCAATATAAATCTCCCACCCTACTATCTGATGCAAAGATTGAATTTTTCCACACCAAATTTATTTCACTTCCGGGCAAGAAAACCCAGCGGTATTGTAAATCGATGGTAAAGGCATTGTAGTTGATATCGTAAGCAGAATTCCCATCGGAATCCAAGCCCGTAAAACCATCCAATTGATCCAAACGCCCTTGATCATTTAGCAAAAGGAAAGAATCATAGGATAAGGTTGAACGATAGTGCCTTAAGCGAAAAGTAATTCCCATTCGATTTGTCAATATAACATCCGCTGAAAGCGCTTGAATGGTGTTCACACGATCCCGATTTCCAAATAAAATACCTGTTACCGCTTGAGTTGGTTGAC
>CAMAQX010000192.1 GCA_945860455.1 Lishizhenia tianjinensis | reverse complement strand
GCTAATTTATCTTGATAAGTGTTCTCTTTGCGTTGGTATTCATCTCCCCAATGTATTGTGGTAATAATGAAATCAGCTCCTTTTTCTTTTGCTTTTTTTATATCTTTTCGCATTACTATTGTATCAATGAGATTCACAATATTCGGGGGTGTTACAGCAATTCCATTAGTTCCATAAGAATAATTTAAAAAAGCGATTTGCGCACCATTTGTTTCCCATAAATACGGATAAAGCTTATCTCGATCAGCTTTGTTTTTAAAAGTACCTGTATGCATGAATTTTAAGGTGTCTAATACATCAAGCGTTCTTTCAAGTCCTTTTTTTCCTTTGTCTTGTGAATGATTATTAGCAGTAATTAAGAACTTGAATCCAGTTTCCAGAATGGCTTTAGCATACGAATCTGGTGAACAAAATAAAGGATATCCAGAATAAGGGGAGCCTCCTAAAGTAACTTCAAGGTTGGCAATGGCTAAATCATATGATGATATATGTTCTTTGATGTATTGAAACCAGTGTCCGTAAACATATTCTTCCGTTGTGCCTTGTTTAGCCGCATCAATCATGGGTTTATGACCCATCATGTCTCCCACAAAAAACAAGGAGATTTTCTTTGGAATTGTATCTAATTTTGTTTCGGTAACCTGTTGCTTGTTGGTTGATTTTCTTTCATTTTTTATCAAGAAAAACGTACCTAAAACACCTATGATTGCAATAGAAGCACCAAACACATAGTTTCTCCTTTGACTTATCCATTGAATTATATTTTTATATAGCATATAGTTTAATTTATTCATTTTTTCAATTGATTTAATGGGCGTTAAAACACGTACTATTTTGTCAACGAATAACAAATTTACCATTTTTAATATAAGTTAATGAACTGTTTAAAAAATCAACTGTTGTTACTATCAATAAATAAGCTTTCTACAGTATATTTGCATACACAAACCTGAAAATAAATACCATGAATTCTTTTTCAAAAAGACATATCGGACCGAATGCGGCGGAGCGAAAAGAAATGTTAGACGCAATAGGTCTTACTTCCTTAAACGAGTTGATTGATAAAACGATTCCCGAGCCAATTCGTCTTAATCGGGAATTGAACATCGAGGATGCCATGACTGAATATGAGTATCTTAATCATGTTCAAGAGCTTGGAACTAAGAATAAGGTTTATAAATCTTTTATTGGTTTAGGATATAACGAAACAATTGTTCCTCCGGTTATTTTAAGAAATGTTCTTGAAAATCCGGGATGGTATACTGCTTATACACCTTACCAAGCTGAGATAGCGCAAGGTAGGCTCGAGGCTTTATTGAATTTCCAGACAATGATTATTGATTTGACAGGAATGGAAATGGCAAATGCATCTTTATTGGATGAAGCTACTTCTGCGTCAGAGGCAATGATTATGTTTTATAATTCGCGTTCAAGATCTGATGTTAAAGAGGGAAAAAATAAGTTTTTTATTTCTGAGAATACTTTTCCACAAACAATTGAGGTAGTTCAAGGGAGGGCGAAAAATTTGGGTATCGAATTAGTTATTGGAAACACTGAGCAAATTGATTTATCAACCGGTTTTTTTGGTTCTCTTGTTCAATATCCGGATGCAAATGGGCATGTATTGAATTTACAAGCTTTTATTGATAGAGCGAAAAACAATGGCGTTCAAGTAGCTGTTGCCGCTGATTTACTATCATTAGTTTTACTTAAATCTCCAGGTTCGATGGGGGCTGATGTTGTGTTGGGTAATTCTCAACGTTTTGGTGTTCCGATGGGGTATGGTGGCCCTCATGCTGCTTTTTTTGCGGTAAAGGATGAATACAAGCGAAATATGCCTGGTCGAATTATTGGTGTGTCAAAAGATGCTGATGACAATTTGGCTTTAAGAATGGCCTTGCAGACAAGAGAACAACACATTAAAAGAGATAAAGCAACTTCAAATATTTGTACTGCTCAGGCTTTGTTAGCCGTTATGGCAAGTATGTATGCGGTTTATCATGGACCTGATGGCTTGAAAGAAATTGCTTCTCACGTCCATAATTTGGCAAATGAAACAGCTAACGAGCTTAAAAGAAAAGGACTTACTCTTGGAAGTGAAAACTTCTTTGATACTGTTTGGATTAAAAATGTGCAGGTTGCAAAAATAAAAATCCTGGCAGAGGAACAAGGAATGAATTTCAATTGTGTAAATGATTCAGAAATCACAATTAGTTTTGGTGAATCTCATACAATGGAAGATGTAGAGAAAATAGTTGGAATTTTTCAACTTGGTCTTGAAATAAAAGACACTTCCACAGGCGTAGATAATATGAATGGAGTTTCTTATCGTTCTGATGCCATTTTAATGCATCCTGTTTTTAATTCTCATCATTCAGAATCTAAAATGATGCGCTATCTGAAACGATTAGAAAATAAAGACCTTTCGTTGGTTCATAGCATGATAGCACTTGGTTCTTGTACCATGAAATTAAATGCTGCTGCTGAATTAATGCCGATAAGTAATCCTTTATTTGCAAATATTCACCCTTTTGCACCGCTTGATCAAGCTGCAGGATATCATGAGATGTTCCGTCAGTTAGAAAAGGATCTATGTGAATGTACGGGCTTTTCGGCTGTTTCTCTTCAGCCAAATTCAGGAGCGCAGGGCGAATATGCTGGATTAATGGTTATCAAAGCGTATCATGAGTCAAGAGGAGATTTACACCGAAATAAAATGATCATTCCTTCATCAGCTCATGGAACAAATCCAGCTTCTGCTGTTATGGCTGGTTTTGAAGTAGTTGTAACGGGTTGTGATGAAAATGGAAACATTAATATTGATGAATTACAAAAGGTAGCCGTAGAGTTGAAAGATTCATTGGCAGGATTAATGGTTACATATCCATCAACTCACGGTGTATTTGAAGAAGGAATTCGCGAAATAACTGCAATCATTCATGAAAACGGTGGACAGGTTTATATGGACGGAGCAAACATGAACGCACAAGTGGGTTTAACAAATCCAGGCAATATTGGAGCGGACGTTTGTCACTTAAATTTACACAAAACATTTGCTATTCCTCATGGTGGTGGTGGGCCTGGGATGGGGCCAATTGGGGTTGCATCTCATTTAGCTCCTTTTTTACCAAGCAATCCTTTTGTAAAAACGGGCGGTGTTCAACCAATTAAAGCAATTTCTGCCGCACCTTATGGCAGTGCATTAATATTATTGATTTCATACGGTTACATTAAGATGCTGGGTGCAAAAGGGTTACGAGAATCTACTGAAATTGCAATTTTGAACGCAAATTATATTGCTGCAAAATTAAAAGGACATTACGATATTTTGTACACGGGTAAAAATGGAACGGTGGCTCACGAAATGATTTTGGATTGTCGTGATTTCAAAAAAACTTCTGAGGTTGAAGTGGCTGATATGGCTAAACGTCTTATAGATTTTGGATTCCATGCACCAACAGTGTCGTTTCCTGTGGCAGGAACATTGATGATTGAACCAACGGAATCTGAAGATAAAACAGAATTGGATCGTTTTATTGAAGCCATGATTAAAATTCGTGAAGAAATTAAGGAGATTGAAAATGGTCATGCCGATAAAGAAAACAACTTGTTGAAAAATGCACCGCACACAGCTGATTGCATTATCAATCAAAATTGGAATTATCCATACACACCTCAAGAAGCGGTTTATCCTGTATCGTATTTGAAAGAATACAAATATTGGGTTCCGGTTCGTAGAGTAGATAATGCTTATGGGGATAGGAATTTAATTTGCTCATGTCCTAGTATTGAAAACTACGTTTAACCCATGAATTTAGATGTCCTTGCTTTTGGAGCACATCCTGACGATGTTGAGATCTCTATGGGGGGAACAATCCTACATTATATTGAGGAAGGTAAACAAGTAGGTATAATTGATATTACTGAGGGTGAATTAGGCACAAGAGGATCCGTTGAAACGAGGTATGCTGAATCAGAACAATCTAGTGAACTTCTCGGTATTCATATGAGACACAATCTCCAACTTAAAGACGGTTTTTTTCAACACAATGAAGAAAATCTAAAGAAAATCATTCAACAAATTCGAAGATTAAAGCCGGAGATTGTTTTCGCTAATTCAATTGTAGATAGACATCCAGATCATGCACGTGCTGCTAAATTAGTTGCTGAAGCAGCGTTTCTTTCAGGATTAAGCAAGATTCATACTGAATGGGAGGGAGAGGCTCAAACGGCGCATCGTCCTAGATTATTACTTCATTATATTCAGGATTATTTAATTGAACCCAATATCTTATTTGATGTAACACCTTATATGGCCAAAAAAGTGGAATCTATAAAGTGTTATAAAACTCAGTTCTATGATCCCAATTCAGCCGAGCCAAATACACCAATTTCTGGAAAAGATTTTTTAGATTTTCTAACGGGTAGAATGCGTGAATTTGGTAGACCTATAAACGCTGAATTTGCGGAAGGATTTACTTGTGAAAAACTACTTGGAGTTACCGATTTATTTAATCTCAAATAAAAAAGTCGTCTCAAAAGGACGACTTATAACATTTACAATTCCTGAATTTTTAATGCTGCCCTTTTTCTTTCGAACAACATTCCATTTTGTCTCCGCCAATCCATTTCCCATCTTTTCCGTAATGTGACATACAAATTGCTTTTTCTTCGGGAGAACAGCCTTTTTCATCACACATTTTCGCACATTCGGCTTGAGTCATTTTAGCACATTTAGACATGTCACATTTCGTGTTCATTTCTTTGTCTTTACAACATGCTTTGTCTTTACCGTGACATGCTTCCATTTTAGTGGCACTAGCTGGATTAGCTTTTTTATCTGCATCATGACCAGAACCTAAAATTGGAGCAATAACCAAACCGATTAAACAAGTCAATTTAATTAAGATGTTCATTGAAGGCCCTGAGGTGTCTTTAAAT
>CAMAQX010000191.1 GCA_945860455.1 Lishizhenia tianjinensis | reverse complement strand
TATGTAGAAGCAGATGTTACTAATATCGTCAACTGGAGAAACAAAGTAAAAGAATCCTTCAAAAAACGAGAGGGTCAAAATTTAACGTTTACTCCAATTTTTATTGAAGCAATTGTAAAAGCAATTAAAGACTTCCCAATGATAAATGTTTCAGTAAGTGGAACAACTATTATCAAACGAAAAGATATTAATATTGGAATGGCAACAGCGCTTCCAAGTGGTAATTTAATCGTTCCCGTTATAAAAAATGCAGATCAATTAAATTTGGTTGGAATTACGAAACAAGTGAACAGTTTAGCAAATAGTGCACGCGATAATAAATTAAAACCTGAAGACATTCAAGGCGGAACGTATACCGTAACTAATGTTGGAACCTTCGGAAATGTAATGGGAACACCGATAATTAACCAGCCTCAGGTGGCGATTTTAGCTTTGGGCGCAATTCGCAAAGTTCCCGCTGTTATTGAGACGCCAGAAGGAGACTTTATAGGAATTCGTCAGAAAATGTTTTTGTCGCATTCCTACGATCATCGTGTTGTGGATGGTGCGTTGGGAGGACAATTTGTACGTCGTGTAGCAGATTATTTGGAGCAATTTGATATTAATAAAGAAATCTAACTTATCTTTAGACCATGAAAATCAATCGTTTATTACTATTACTAGGTTTTGCTATTAGCTTTTCAACAGCTAAAGCGCAAATGACCACTGAAGAATTGAATGAAGCAATTCTAGAATCCAATGAACAAAAACTGGTGGTGCATTGCTCGCGGATGCTCCAAGAAAACTTCTTCTATTATGCAGATGTTGTTACCAATCGTTTGCTGGAAATCAATCCGGAGAGTGCTAATTACAACTATCGAAAAGGATTCATTTTATTAGAAATGCATACTGAATTTGAGCGTGCAATTAAGTATTTAACTAAATCAACAGAAAACACAATCAAAAATTTTGACATGTATTCAGCCGGTGAAAAAGCTGCACCAATTGATGCATTCTATCATTTGGGTCGTGCTTATCATTTGAATGAAGAATATGACAAAGCGATTGAACAATACACAGCATTCATTGGTAAATCAGCTAAACAATCTGAATTGATTGCAGAAGCAGAGCTGCGCATCAAACAATGTAATGTAGCTAAAAAATTAGTTGCTTCACCCGGAAACATTAAAGTGAAAAACTTAGGGGATAAAGTAAACACACTTTATGGTGACTATTCTTCTCAAGTTTCTTTAGATGGTAAATCCTTACACCTTACATCACGCAGAAAGTGGGAGAATGGAGAGTCGGAACCATTCAGAGATCCGATGTTTAATAACTATACTGAAGACATTTATGTCATGAAATTAGATGATACTCAAAACTGGAGTAACCCTAAAAAACTCGATCTATCTCAACCCCAATTAAATGAAGCGAGCGTTTCCATTAGTTTAGACGAAAGAAAAATTTACTTATATAAAGACAGTTCGGGCCTCGGGGATATCTTTGTCACAGAATATTCGAGTAATGAATTCAATAGCGCCAAACCTTTGTCCGTTGATGGTGTGAACTCGGGTGCATGGGAGCCTCATTTAATGGTTTCTCCTGATGGAAAAATCATGTATTTTGTTTCTGATCGTTCAGGTGGTAAAGGGAAACGAGATATTTATTACATGGAAAAGAAAGGTGGATCTTGGTCTGCCCCAATTAATTTCACTGCAATTAACACCGAAAACGACGAAGACTCTCCATTTGTTGGTCTAGATAATAATGTGTTATACTACTCAAGTAACCACGAAAATAGTATGGGTGGTTTTGACGTATTTATGGTGGTTAGAGATGCACAAGGAAATTGGTCTCCACCGGTAAACTTAGGATACCCAATCAATTCTCCTGGTGATGATATTTTCTTCACAACAACAGCTGACGGAAAACAATCGTATGTTTCTTCTTTACGGAAAGGTGGATTAGGAGAAAAGGATATTTATGAGGTTATTTTCCCTCAATCGACAACTAAAAATGTTGCATTCTTAAATGGTAAAATAATTCATGCTAATGGAAAAAAAATACCAGAATCTTCTTTCATTACCTTAATTTGTAAAAATTGTGACGATCAAAATGAGGAAACAATTCTTCCTCGTATTGAGGATGGTGGTTTCTTTAGCAAATTAGAAAAATGCAAAGAGTATGTATTAACTTATTACTATAAAGAAAATTCACCAAGTCCATACAGAGAAACGTTTAAAACAGATTGTGATTTAGCCTACCAAGAAGTAAATAAAACAGTTCTTTTAATCGAAGAGAAAGAAAAAATCACGCGTATGTTTGATTATGACTTAGACGGAATAGTTAATTCTAATAATTTGGTAGATAACACAACTAAACTATTACAAGATGCGACCGTTGAAATTTATAACCGCAAAGGAAATAAAGTGGAAACATGGAAAACGGATGCTTCAGGTAAATTTATTAGTCAGTTGACAACAGGATTAAAATTCAAGGATAAATTGGATTATTACGCGGTTGTTTCTGCAACGAATCATACAACAGATACATTTGATATTCAACTAACTTTGAAAACAGATTCTATGCTTCATTTAGCATTTGAAATTTCAACCAATAAAAACATTGGAGAACTTTTAGCATTGAATCCAATCTATTTTGATTTTGATAAATCAAATATTAGACCTGATGCAGCAATCGAATTGGATAAAGTGGTTGAATACCTGAATAAATATCCTGAGTTGAAAATTGAATTAGGTTCGCATACAGATGCGCGTGGTCCTGCTTCTTATAATCAATCACTTTCGGATAAAAGAGCTTCTTCTTCTTCTAAGTACTTGAAAAAGCGTGTAGTAAATCCGAAACGAATCTCTCACAAAGGCTACGGCGAATCTAAAACAACAAATGGTTGTAATGATAAAGTGAACTGTACGGAAGAGCAACACCAAATGAATAGAAGAACTGAATTTATTATTCAAAAATAAAAAGTCATAGAATACCAATTAAAGCCCGATGTAAATTGGGCTTTTTTTATCTCAATTAACTCCATGAAATTAAATTTAACTCGACCACTTTGTGTTTTCGATTTGGAAACAACGGGAATTCAAATTACGAAAGACCGCATTGTTCAAATTGCCATTGTGCGCATTAACACCGATGGAAAAGAAGATCATTTTAATCGTTTGGTTAATCCTGAAATGACAATTCCTGATGAAATCGTTGCTATACATGGTATTTCGAATCATCGTGTTAAAAACGAGCCAACAATTAAAGAAATTGCACAAGAAATCGCGGATTTTATAGGCGATGCTGATTTGGCAGGTTACAATTCGAATAAATTTGATATTCCGATGTTGGCAGAAGAATTATTGCGTTGTGGGTTCGATATGGACTTGTCCAACCGTCATTTTATAGATGTTCAAAATATCTTCCATAAAATGGAGCAGCGTACGTTAGCAGCCGCCTATCAATTCTATTGCAACCAAACAATGAATAATGCGCATGATGCTTTATATGATACCCAAGTTACGTGGGAAGTATTCAAAGCGCAAATGGAAAAATACCCTTCATTGGCTTCTGAGGTGGCAGACCTTGCCGAATTTACCCGAGTAGGTGATTTTAAGCTGCTAGATTTTGCCGGAAGGTTGGCAATTGATTCCAAAGGAAATAGCATTTACAATTTTGGAAAACACAAGGGAAAAACGATTCGACAAGTGATGAAAGAGGAACCGGGATATTACGGATGGATGTTAGACGCAGACTTTCCACTTTATACCAAACAATGCTTGAAAAAAGAAATGGAAAAAATCAAAGCGGAAAATCAACAAGAAAAAGAAGGAGATTTATCGGCTAAAATAAATGAGTTGAAAAACAAATTTGGAGGAAAATGAAACTAATTTGTATTGGAAGAAATTATGTGGGCCACGCAAAAGAAATGAAATCTGAACTTCAGTCAGAACCCATATTTTTCCTTAAACCAGATACCGCATTACTTAAAGATGTAGATGAATTCTATTTACCCGATTTAAACTCAGAAATTCACTTCGAATGTGAGTTGGTGGTTAAAATCAACAAAGCAGGAAAACACATTGATACCGAATTCGCCCATAAATATTATTCGGAAGTTACGCTTGGATTAGACCTAACCGCGCGTGATTTGCAAACCAAATGCAAAGAAAAAGGATTGCCGTGGGAGATCGCCAAAGCTTTTGATAATTCTGCTCCCATCTCATCTACATGGATCAATGTTGCTGATATTTCCCTTGCGGATCTGAGTTTTCAGTTCTTTCAAAATGGTGAATTGAAACAGCATGGGTTTACGAAAGATATGATTTTTTCAATTGATACAATAATAAGTTATGTTTCTCAATTTGTAACGCTGAAAACGGGAGATCTTATTTTTACGGGTACGCCAGCAGGAGTAGGACCAATTCATATAGGTGATACATTGGAAGGTTTTATGGAATCGAACAAACTATTTCAATTCAACGTTAAATAAACGATGGAAGCACAAAAAGAATGGTTCGCTGATTGGTTTGACACCCATTATTACCATACCCTATATAAAAATCGCGATGAGGAGGAAGCTAAACGGTTCATTCATAATTTAGCTGATTTCTTGCAACTAAAACCCAATTCTTCCTTATTGGATCTCGCTTGCGGAAAGGGGCGTCATAGTATTACGTTAAATGAATTGGGGCATAAAGTTTTAGGCGTAGATTTATCCGAGAACAGCATTCAGCAAGCCAAAGAAATGGAACGCAGAGGGCTTCATTTTGAGGTGCATGACATGCGAAAACTCATTCCAGGTCTTTCATTTGATGCAATTTTTAACCTTTTCACAAGTCTCGGCTATTTCGATTCAACTTGGGATAACAAATTGGTCATTCAAGCGGTTGCGAATATGCTTTGTGCAAAGGGCCTTTTTATCATTGATTTTATGAATGCTGAAAAAGTAATTGCCTCTTTGGTTCCTGAGGAAGAAAAATCCATTG
>CAMAQX010000190.1 GCA_945860455.1 Lishizhenia tianjinensis | reverse complement strand
AACTGGAATCTTCTATGATTCTCAAGAATGACAATCAAATATTTCCCCGTAACCTTCAGAATTAATATATTCGTAAACTCAGAATGGAAAGAATCAACTTTTCGTTTTGTTAGTATTAAAAATTTAAAAGCACTTTCGCCTAATTGAGTTCCTTATGAAATATTCAATATACATCCTTTTTTCTCTTCTTTATAGTGGCTCGATGGTTTATGCCCAATCATTCACACCAGAAAAGTATTTAGGATATAAAATCGGTACTCGGTTTACGCCACAACATTCGGTGGTAAACTATTTCAAAGCGCTTGAAGCTAATTTTCCGAAACAAATTAAAATTGAAATGTATGGAAAAACCAATGAGAACCGTGATTTAATGCTCGCTTACATTGGTACACCTGAAAATATTGCTCAATTAGACCAAATCAAAGCAACGCACAAAAAAGGGAGTAGCGATGAAAAAATATCCATCCTTTGGTTGAGTTACAACGTGCATGGAAATGAGGCTTCCGGCACAGAAGCGGCTATGCAAACTGCTTTTGATTTGATAACAAAAAATAAAGACTATTTGAAACATACCGTCGTAATCATGGACCCTTGTTTAAATCCAGATGGTAGAGATCGATATGTGAATTGGTATTATCAATTTAAAACAGCATTAGCCAATCCAAATCCATCAGCCGCTGAACACCAAGAACCATGGCCAGGTGGTAGACCCAATCACTATTTATTTGATTTGAATCGCGACTGGGCCTGGTTGACGCAAGTTGAATCTCAACAACGTATTAAAAAATACAATGAATGGTTGCCTCACGTGCACGTAGATTTCCATGAACAAGGAATAAACGAACCTTATTACTTCGCACCCGCAGCAGAACCTTATCATGAAGTGATTACGGATTGGCAACGGGAATTTCAAAATGGAATGGGGAAAAATAACGCCAAGTATTTTGATGAAAAAGGATGGCAATATTTCACCTCCAAAGAATTTGATTTACTCTATCCAAGCTATGGTGACACCTACCCTACCTTTTGTGGGGCAATTGGAATGACTTATGAACAAGCAGGTAATGGACGAGCAGGCACTGCCATTTTAACCAATGACGGGGACACACTTACAATCGAAGAACGTGTTGAACACCATGTAATTACAGGACTTTCTACCGTTGAATATAGTTCAAAAATGACGAACCGATTGATTTCAGAACAGCAGAAATTCACTAAAGAAAAGAAGTTTCCATACATGTCTTATGTCTTAGAAGGTAAATTCGAACAAGTAGAAAATTTAGCGGCGATGCTCAACAAGCATGAAATTCAATACTCGTATCTGCCTCATGGTCAAAAAATAAAAGGGTTTAATTATGAAACACAGAAAATGGAATCTCTCGTAACGGATAAAATCAGTTTACTAGTCAACCTCAATCAACCCAAAGGTACGCTAGCACACGTATTACTTGAACCAAAAACGAAAGTTACCGATTCTTTAACGTACGATATTACCTCTTGGTCTTTGCCTTATTCGTATGGTTTGAAAGCAATTGCCAGTGAACACCTCATCCCGGTTCAAGATTTTGCACCTACCCGCGCACCCAAAGAAGAATTATCTGCTATAAGCTATGCGTTCATCATCCCTTGGGAAGGAATGAATACGGCTCGTTTTTTAACCCATGCTTTAAACAAAGGAATTGCAATACGAAAACATGCAAAAGGGTTTGAGCAACTGGGACAAAAATATGCAGCAGGAACCTTGCTCATCCTCAGTTCAGAAAATAAACCAAGTTTAGCATCCGATTTAATGGGGTGGGCAAATGAATATAAACTTCAAATTACTCAAACTAGGACAGGAATGGTTGAAAAAGGAAGTGATTTCGGATATTCTGACGTGAAACTCATTGAAAAACCATCGGTTGCCCTACTCATTGGAGAAAATACAAGTTCTTTGAATGCAGGAGAAATTTGGCATTTTTTAGAGAATAATCTCTCTATTCCTTTTACTTTACTGCAAGAATCAGATTTAACGTATTCTAGTTTGGATGAATACACAACCATTTTTGTTCCAGAAGGATCTTACAGCCAGTCAGCCAATTTAACGGAATGGATTACAAACGGTGGGAAAGTTATTGCTTTTGGAGATTCTTATGAAAAAATTGGGGGAACGATGGGACTGAATCAAATTTCAGGTGAAGAACGAGAAGAAGAAATAACCGTGGAAACGAAAAACTCAAAAAAGAAGAAAAGTTCCAATGAAGAAACAATTGCCTATTCCGATGCAGAGAGAAATGAACTTTCAAGTAATGTAATTGGATCCATTTACAAATGTAAAATAGACAGAACACACCCGATCAACTTTGGAATTGAAAATTACTACACCTTGCGCATGGGTTCTAATTCATGGAAGTCGTTGGAAAACGGTTTTAGTCCGGTGACCATTGAAAAAATGAATGATCATATGAATGGATTTGTTGGGCACAAAGCCGCCCCTTTACAAGCTAAATCACTGGTAGTTGGAATTCAGGAACAAGGACAAGGAAAGGTGATTTTGTTCGTGGACAATCCCTTGTTTAGAGGATTTTGGGAAAATGGGAAAATGTTGGTAGCAAATGGGTTATATCAAGTAGATTAATTACCTCAATCCACGCCGTTTTTTAATTCCTTCATAAGCTTCCTGAATGTTTTGGAATTTTTCCTTAGCGCCTTTTTGATATTCTTCTCCCATGCTTGCCACTTTGTCTGGATGGAACGTAACAGCCATTTTGCGATAGGCTTTTTTTACTTCTTCATCGGTAGCTGATGCGTCAATTCCTAGTATTTTATAATCGGAATCAACATTTCGGTAGAACATATTTTTAACGCTTTCAAATTCCATGGAAGGAACACCAAGCATGGCAGCAATTTGCTCAATTTGTTGCATTTCAGACGTAGACACATCACCATCAGCTTTGGCAATTCCAAATAAATAATGCACGAGTTGTATACGTACTTCTGGTTGCATTTTGGTTCGGATATCCGAGCAAATTTGATTCAACGGAATAGAGGGTGCATCCAAAAATTGTTTCAACGTTTGGAGTTGATTTTTTTGAAATTGGCCGCCAAATTGATTGGCAAAAAAAGCTTTCACGTAATCTAATTCAGCTTTCAACACCTTTCCATCGGCTTTCATTACTGCAGCAGAAAGAGCCATCAGCATGGTTTGAATTTCGTTTACCCCAGAAGAACGTTGCTGATAGTAATTAAATACCTCATCGGCGTTCATATTGCCAAAGCGTTTACCACCGGCACCAACTTTGTTTCTTTGGTTCACATCAAATAAGGAACCTACAATAAAACCTAGTATCACCGCATTCCAACTGCGGAAAAAAATCAAGGCTGCAAGAGCGAAAATAAACTTATACAAATGAATGAATTTAAAAAAGCGGAGACTATGCTCCGCTCAAAATTAAAAATATTAACCTTAACTCAATCCGAAAAATTGTATTTTTAATTTAAATTCTTTAAAGATTTTTCAATAAAGGCATCTAACGGTTCCCCTTTCAACATTCCTTGAGAAAGCATCGCTAAGTCAGCCAAATACTTTGCATTTTCTGTTTGATTAGCGGATTCTTTAGTCAAAATAGCCTCAATTGTAGGATGGTTGGCATTCACCACCAAATTATACATTTCCGGAAAAGCCCCATAAAAGCCACCGCCACCCATCTTTTGTTGTTCCATCATACGACGAATGAACTCAGGTTGGGTAATTAAAATTGGTGACTCATCAGAAGACATGCTTTCCAGTTGAACTGTAAATTTATCTTTGCTCACTACTCCTTCAAAAATCCCTTTTAGCTTTTCTTCGTCCTCTTTCGATAATTTAGATGGAATTTCATCCGATTTACTGATTAACTTATCCAATGTATCAGCATCAACGCGAGTAAAAGAAATGTTTTCCATCGCTTGTTCCATTTTTGAAATCCAATGTGGTACCAATGGCCCATTCATTTCTAGTACTTCATAACCACGCTCTTTTGCTTTTTTCACAAATGTAAAATGCTCTTCAACACTTGGTGTGTACAAGAAAACCACTTTATTATTTTTATCCGTTTGAAGCGGAGCCACTTTTTCTTTTAATTCTTCCAGCGTATAGTATTTCCCTTCAGAAGTTTTTACCAAGCTAAATGCTTTTGCTTTTTCAGCGAATTTTTCATCCGTTAGCGTTCCATATTGCACAAAAACCTGAAGATCATCCCATTTCGCTTCAAAATCAGCTCGGTCGTTTTTGAACATTTCAGCCAACTTATCAGACACTTTTTTAGTGATGTGTGATGATATTTTTTTCACGTTACCATCACTTTGTAAATACGAACGAGAAACATTTAACGGAATATCCGGAGAATCAATTACCCCATGCAATAAGGTTAAAAATTCAGGTACGATTTCAGCAACGCTATCTGTGATAAAAACTTGATTGGAATACAAGTTGATCTTATTTCGTTGAACCTCAACATTTTCTTTGATTTTCGGAAAATACAAGATTCCAGTTAGATTGAACGGATAATCCACATTTAAATGAATATGAAACAACGGTTGCTCAAATGTCATTGGATACAATTCCCGATAGAATGAATCATAATCGTCTTGTTTTAAATCAACCGGAGCCTTTGTCCAAGCAGGTTCAGGATTATTTACCTGATTCTCCACTTCAATCGCAACTCGTTTAATTTTATCATTTTCATCCTTTTCGCCTTCAGGAGAATCAATGTATTCTGTTTTAGTACCGAACACGATTGGAATTGGAAGAAATTTACAGTATTTATTTAAAATTTCCTCCACACGATTTTTTTCTAAAAATTCAATTGAATCATCATTGATATACATTACGATATCAGTTCCCCGATCAATTTTATCAATATTGGTAATCGTATATTCCGGAGATCCGTTACTTTCCCATTGAACTGCTTGTGCACCATCGTGCCGCGCCAAAGTTCTAATTTGAACCTTTTCTGACACCATGAAAGCGGAATAGAAACCTAATCCA
>CAMAQX010000189.1 GCA_945860455.1 Lishizhenia tianjinensis | reverse complement strand
AATTAACGGTATACTGAAACTCCTCACGTGTACCAGTGCTACCACCAATAAATAAATAATCAATCTTAGCCGACTCACAATGTCTAATGACGTTCATTAAATCATTTAAGTCTTTTGATTTATCTGGATCTATCAAAACTGCAATGTCCTTATTGTTTTTTCCAAAAAGGGAAAGGTAATTGTATGAAGTCATTTAATTTGTATTGATGCAAATGAGGGAATTCTCTTGTTCAAAGATAAAGAATTGATACATTTTTTCTTGCTGAAGGGTTGAACATCCGAGCCAATTTTTGTCATCAATTTTTGTTACTCTCAGTTCGTTTTTTAGATTTAATTTCTTGTTATCTGTTAATTTAATTAGGCATTCTTTGATGCACCAAACCGCTGTTTTGTCTCGCAGCGTTTTTGTAAAATTTAATTCCTCATCATGTAAAAAACGATTAGTTACTTTCTCTATTCGAGAATCGATTCTTTCAATGTCTAATCCCAATATAGCTAGTTTTGACCAAGCAAGTCCAATCCATTCTTGGTTATGGCTGATGGAAATCGCAAAAGTTTTAGGTGTGACAAAAGGTTTCCCATTTGAGTTATATTCTAGTTTCAAATTAGGGTGATAGGATTCTAATAATAGTGAAACACCTTCTTTTTCCCGTGACCTGTTTTTGCTTATTGAACTTTCTTTCACTGTGTTTTGTGGAATGTCTTGTGAAACATCATCCACCTTCATGAGAGCAATTTTGACGTTCTTGATATCAATTAATATTGTTTTCACTGTTCAAAGCTACTATTATACGATTAAATGCTCTGTTTTTTGTAATGTTAAGTAAATTTTTTTTTTAATTTTTTAACATAAAATAAATATACTAATTTTTTTTTCTATTTTTACGAATTAAAATTGTGGAAACTCTTTAAACATTAATTATTGTTTATGTTACAAAAATTTACATTCGTCCTAGTAACTATTTTAATTTCAGTTACTTCGACTTATTCACAGACCGGATTGGGAATCGTTAAGGGTTCCGTAAAAGATGAAAAGACCAAAGTTGGTATAGAATACTGTAAAGTAGTTTTAATTTTCAATGGGTCAACCAAGGCTGGAGCATCAACAGATGAAAAAGGGGAATTTCAGATTAATAGTGTCGCGCCAGGTACTTATGACGTTGAAGTAAGAAGCTCTGATGGGTATCAACCTTTTAAACTAACAGGTTTTAAGGTGATTGGTGATAAGATTTCATTTTTGGATAATATCGAATTGACAAAACCAAATGATGTCAAAGACCTAGAGGAATTTAAAATTGTTGTTTACAAGATACCTTTAATTGATAAAGACGGTGGTGCTTCCGGAGGTACAGTTACACGAGAGGATATTGGAAGATTACCTACGCGTTCTGCAGCTGGTGTTGCTTCTACTGTTGGTGGTGTGAGTACCAATGAAGGATCTGGAGAGATTTCAGTTCGTGGTTCACGTTCAGATGGTACTTATTTTTATATTGATGGTATTAAGGTGCGAGGATCTTCAAATTTGCCTAAGTCATCAATGGAAGAAGTATCTGTTATAACAGGAGGTGTACCAGCAAATTATGGTGATGTAACCGGTGGAATCATTGCAATTACTACTCGTGGACCGTCAGCCAAATATTTTGGTAGTATCGAGGGTGTTAGTTCTGGGGTCTATACAAAAGGAGCTGATAAAGATGGGTATGATGGTAAAGTCTTTGGTTTGGATAAATTTGGATATAACTTAATTGAGGGAATGCTTTCTGGTCCGCTTTGGATGCAAAGAGATTCAACAGGTAAAAAAACTAAACCGAGGTTAGGCTTCTTGGCATCTGTAAATTATACGAATGAATTAGATAACCGTCCGCTTGCCGGAGGAAGTTACAGGATTAAAAAGGAAGTTAGAGATGATTTGTTATTTAATCCATTACGTCCAACCTCTACAGGATTTGGAACGTTTCACAATGCATTGTTTTTAAGGAATTCCGATTTTGAAAAAACAGCGTGGAGAATGAATGCTGGAACAAGCGTATTGTCAAGTCAATTCAAATTAGATGTAAATACAGGGCCTTCGGTGAATTTAACCTTTGGCGGGTCTTTAAATTACAGTCAAGGCACTAACTATTCATATGCCGGTTCATTGATGAATTTCTCTAATAATGGAGTTTTTAAATCACTAGACTGGAGAGTATTTGGAAGGTTAACACAACGTTTCGTGAATAAGGATGAAAATTCTGCTTCAAAGATTAAATCTGCCAATTACAACATCATGGTCGATTTCTCTAGATCAACCGGTGAGTTTTACGATGCGAATCACAAATATAATTTGTTCAATTATGGCCATGTAGGTAAATTTGAAACAGAAAGAAGACCATCATACGAATTTGATCCAATTTCTCAGACCTATGTTCACAATGGATTCAAGGATGTAGAAGTTAAATTTACTCCTTCAGAGACAAACACTGCGCTTGCGGCAATAACTACTCAGTACTTTGATATTTACCAAGGTAACCCAACAGGTAGATACGAAAATTTGTTTCAAATCCAACAGGGAAATGCTCTTCGTAATGGAGACGCTCCTTCTAGCGTTTATGGTATTTGGAGTAACGTAGGTTCACCATACAACGGATTCGGTAAATCTGAGAATGATCAATTCCGTGTTACAGGATCTGGTTCTGTATCAATCGGTGATCATAATATTTCATTAGGATTTGAATTTGAACAACGTATGGATAGAGGTTGGACAAGTGGTGATTTTGGTCCAGTTGGTATTTGGTCCATTGCTCGTCAATTGGCGAATTTCCATATCGAAGAACTTGACTTAAACAGTGGAGTTATTTCTGACTCTGGTTCATTTAAGGCAATTACATATGATCGATTGAATACCGGGTATGCTCATATATCAGGTACTGGAGAATTTGGTGGACAAGAAAACAATGATAACCAATCATTTTTTGATTATAATTTGAGAAAAAATCTCGGATTAGATCCTTCAGGTTCTGATTATGTGGACATAGATCAATATGATCCAAATATTTATCAATTTGATATGTTCTCTCCGGATGAGTTATTGAATCAAGGTAATTCGTTTGTTTCATACTGGGGATTTGACCATACAGGAAAAAGAGTCAAAGGAAATACGGATATAACAAAGTACTTCAATGAGTTTGATGAAAACGGAAATTATAAACGATTTGTTGGTGCCTTTCAGCCGGTATATATGGCCGGATACATTATGGATAAGTTTGCCTTCAGGGATATCGTTTTTAACGTTGGTGTGCGTGTTGATGTCTTTGATGCCAATCAACCCGTATTAAAAGACCCTTATCTTTTATTTGATGCACTTAGTGTGAAAGAGGTTCGTGCCCTTAAAGAGGCTGATCCAAATGCCTATTCTTGGGTTAATTTACCAGAAGGTATGGGAGATGATTATGTGGTTTATGTAAATGATGTTAATAACCCTTCGGCAATCAATGGATTTAGAACTGGAATGAATTGGTACAATTCATCTGGAACACCTGTTGAGGATCCAAAAGTGATTAGAGGTGCTGCGGGAATTGCTCCTTGGTTGAAAGATCCATCTCAAGAAAAGCCTAATGAAACTGCTTTCCAAGATTACAAACCTCAGGTAAATTTCATGCCCCGTGTTGCATTTTCATTCCCAATCTCTGATGAAGCATCATTCTTCGCACATTATGATGTATTAACAAAGCGACCAACTAGTGGTTTTAGATTTAATCCGTACGAATATCAATATATTCAATCTAGAAATGAAGTTATTAATAACTCGAATCTAAAACCGGAAACCACAGTAGATTATGAATTAGGTTTTCAACAAGTATTGTCTCGCACCTCCTCCTTGAAGATTTCTGCGTTCTATAGAGAACAAAGAAACAATGTTCAATTAGTTAATATGTTTGAAGCCTATCCAGCAACTTATAAAACCTTTGGTAACCGTGATTTCGGTACTGTAAAAGGTCTAACAGTATCATATGACTTACGTCAAACTGGTAATGTCAGGTTGACAGCAGCTTATACACTTCAATTTGCAGATGGAACAGGTTCAAATGCAACAACTGCATCAGGTTTAATAAATGCTGGTTTGCCGAACCTACGAAATATTTTCCCTTATGATTTTGACCAACGCCATGCATTCAACATAACATTCGATTATCGTTATGGTGAGGGTGAAAATTACAATGGTCCAGTAATTGGAAATAAAAGAATTTTGGAGAATTTTGGATTGAATATTTTCAGTAATATCAATTCTGGATCACCTTATTCAACTCAAACATTCATTACAGATGAAGGAATTGGGAATTTGAATGCTGGGTTAAGCGGTACGTTAAATGGTTCGAGATTGCCTTGGACTTATCGTTTAGATATTCAGCTTGATAAAACATTTAATATAGAATTTGGAAAAGGTGATGATAAGAAAAAAGTTACCTTCCTAAACGTTTATTTACGCGTAACTAATCTATTCAATAAATTTAATATTCTTAATGTTTATCGCGCTACTGGTAACTGGGATGATGATGGTTACCTTGCTGCAGCTGCGAGTCAAACGTCAATTCAAAATCAAATTGATGAGCAAGCGTTCAGAGATTATTATGCAATGAAAGTTCAAAACCCTTTCAATATTAGTGTGCCGAGAACAATCAGATTAGGTGTTAAATTTGATTTTTAATTAAGTAGAATATAAACAATAGAGATATGAAAAAGCAATTATTTGCAGCTTTACTCGGAATTACAATTGTCGCGTCAAATGCATTAGCATATTATGGGCCTAATGATAAGAGTAATAAACCAGTGTCTAAACCAAAAGGTGCTAATTGTAGCCCAGCTACAGCTAAATTATACATGGAGTTTAATGATGTTAAAGCATTAATTGAACAAGGTGGAAGTATGTTCCAAAATAGACAAGCAGCTGTTGCAGCATACGAGGTGCCTAAGGGAAGTAGTCGTTTTGCGATTTTTGCAGGTGCGCTTTGGATGGGAGGTACGGATGTAAATGGGCAGCTTAAACTTGCTGCTTTGCGTTATCGCTCTGGAAATGATTTTTGGCCTGGCCCACTAAC
>CAMAQX010000188.1 GCA_945860455.1 Lishizhenia tianjinensis | reverse complement strand
ACGTTTTCGATGGATTGTGAGAAAACACCGCAAACTGAAAAAAGAAAAATGATTGAAAGCAAGCTTTGCATACTGCGAAGATAGAAATTTTATCCCGCAAGAAATTCAAATAAAAATCGACCGCTGCGGTGTGTTAAAAATATCTTACTGCTCTTACTCTCCATGTATTAGCTTTATTGCTATAATTACCGTGATAACTATTTGGAGCAAAATTCTGACACCATGCTGCATTAAATTCTATCTCAGTAGAACTATAATAATACGTTGTATGTGTCTTAGGATTACTAAAAAACCCACCAATTACATTCTTATTTAAATACATTAAAAATAACTCATCTAAACTTGGCAAAAACCAATCACTAAACCCATTTAGAATTAAATCATTACAGATTCTTGCAGCTGTATTTAATTGAGAACATTGATTAACAATTTCTAATGTGTTTTGTCTACCTGATCCATAGTCCCTATTATCTGCTCCTATTATTGGATTTCCGGTATTAATATCTACACATCCCCATTGTCCAATTGGCCCCCAAAAAGCTCCACCTTGAAACTGATCACTTGGCGCCGCAATCAAGCCATGAGTCTCTCCTTGTATATAACCTAAATCACCTGGCTGTAAAATGTAAGCAACAATTCCTCCTTTGTAGCTTTGGCCTATAACCGGGATGTTTAAAGTTATTCCTACTATAGAAACCTCTGCTTCATATTTCCCTGAAAGGCTAATCCCATCGCTCAAGACATCCCAAACAATGCGCTTGCTTTCACCGGGTTTTACATTTTTTATGTCACCACTAATTGTTTTTGGGGTAACAACATCGCCTTGTTGATCCTTAAAAACCAATTCTACGTTAATGGCTGTATCAGCCTTAGAGTGAAAAAAATCATATGTCACCACAATGGTCTTACCTTCTGCACGGAAATCCACGTTTTCGATGGATTGTGAGAAAACACCGCAAACTGAAAAAAGAAAAATGATTGAAATCAACTTATGCATAATGCGAAGATAGAAATTTTAATATGCAAGAAATTCAAAAAAATGCATATAGCTAAGAGTTTTTGAAAAAATCTGCCAGCGCACTTAACCCGGCTACTCTTCTGAAAAAGAAGAGAGCCAAATGCCTCGGCTGGCTCAGCACAAGTCGTAGATAACTTAATCCCTGACGCAACGAACTGAAAAACCGTACTTCTTGAGGCTAATGGTACGGTAGAGATCGGAATAGCTACTGTACAATCCCCGATACCAAGCATCCGATCCATTGGCCTCCGAAGCACTGTACCAATAGCCGTTACTGCCAAAATCGCCGAAACCTCCAAAGAAGTTGCGATAACCGCCCGGAAGACCTGAAAAACCACTTGAATTAGTAACATTACCTGAGGCTTTCCAACCACTTGTGCTTTTCATTTTTGCACCTGAAACACTCTCACCTCCTAAATAAGTGGATAAAATAGTCCACTCTGAATCGGTAGGAACATGCCAACCAGTTGGAGCCAAACCACGCGTATCGTTTACTGCATACCAATTGTATAGTTTGCCATACTTATTTCTATTGGCAGGATCATTATCGTAATAACACCAAGCGGGACTTTTAGCATTGCCAGCTGCTTCCCATTCCTCAGCAGTTTTCGCTTCTGGGATTAAAGCTCCATTTCTAAAATGATCCACGTTTAAGTTCTCATTGGTCCATACTTGATTACCAATTTTAACAGATTTGAGGTTTATAGGTAGATACTTTTGTATGGAAACCTCAGCTTTATATTTCCCTGAAAGGTTAATGCCATCGGCTAAAACATCCCAAACAATGCGCTTACTTTCGCCTGGTTTAACATTTTTTATGTCTCCTGTTTTTGTTTTTGGGGTAATCACTCCACCTTGCTGGTCCTTAAAAATCAATTCTACGTTAATGGCTGTATCAGTCTTAGTGTGAAAAAAATCATACGTCACCACAATGGTCTTACCTTCTGCACGAAAATCCACGTTCTCGATGGATTGAGAGAAAACACCGAAAATTGAAAAAAGAAAAATGATTAAAATCAACTTATGCATAATGCGAAGATAGAAAATTTAATGCTCAAGAAATTCAAAAAAATGCATATAGCTCAGAGTTTTTGAAAAAATCTGCCAGCGCACTTAACCCGGCAGTACTCTTAATCCTTAACGCAGCGAATAGGCAATCCTGCATCTTTTAGTTCAGTGCTTAAGGGACCTCCTAACCGAAAAGATCCATTTTCAAGAATTGTAAAAGAAAAAGCGTATTTGATCTCAGATAAAACTTCATTTCCAGTCCACCAACAAATACTTTCTTCTTTTGGGAGCCATCCTGCTGGGCCAATAATCGTACCCTCTGACCAATTTTCAACACTGTAATTCCCAGTTCTCATCACACCTGGTAGTGCATTATATCCATATGTATTAGTCCCGTTTACTAACCATCCAATTTTACTTTTTAAAGCCATATTGAGTTTATCTGCAACATCATAACTCCACGCTTCATTGAAATGTTGATTAATATTTAAACTCACAGCTTTGTTACCGCAAATAAATTTCACGAGAACTATCCAATCTTGGTTACTAGGAACATGCCAACCATATGGAGCCAAACCGCGCGTATCGTTTACTGCATACCAATTGTATAGTTTACCATACTTCTGACTATTTGAAGGATCATTATCGTAATAGCACCAAGCCGATTGTTTATTCTTAGCAGCATTTATCCATTCTTCCGCTGTTTTTGCTTCTGGAATTATGTCACCATTTCGGAAATGATCAACGTTTAAATTTTCATTGGTCCAAACTTGACTCCCGATATTAATACTAGGCACTTTTTTTTGAATAGAAACCTCTGCCTTGTATTTCCCTGAAAGGCTAATACCATCGCTCAATACATTCCAAACAATGCGCTTACTTTCGCCTGGTTTTACATTTTTTAAATTACCACTGATAGTTTTTGGGGTAACGACACCGCCTTTCTGATCCTTGAAAACCAATTTTACGTTGATGGCTGTATCAGCTTTAGAGTGAAGAAAATCATATGTTACCACAATGGTCATGCCTTCTGCACGAAAATCTACGTTTTCGATGGATTGTGAGAAAATACCGCAAACTGAAAAAAGAAAAATAATTGAAATCAACTTATGCATAATGCGAAGATAGAAATTTTAATGCGCAAGAAATTAATTATTTGTATTACATTAAGCTTTCTAAACTATAATTAAAAAGTTAATTACGTCAACAACTTGGACATTACATCCCTCCTTAGAAAAAATTGAGACCTCTCCATTTATTATTTAAGGCGTTTATTTTTGAAAAAAAAAATAGGAATTAGCGATTGATGTAAATTAAATACATAAATTTGAATGAATTAATTAATATTTATTTAGTTCGTAATTGTTTTAAAAACAACATATTTAACAGAAATACTCCCATGGTAAAATTACTCTTTGCATTTTTGATTGTTTCACCCTTTGGTGTTTTTTCTCAAGGTAATGCAGGGAATTCTGAGTTTAAAAGCATTGAATTTAACAGTTCTACCCAAATTGTAGAGAAATCGCTTCCTCCATTATTAGAACTTTCAAGCGTTATTTTTCTAGACGCTAACCATAACAATCGGCTTGATGCAAATGAGACAGCGTCCATCAATTTTTACATCGTCAACAAGGGAAAAGGCATGGCGAAAAATGTAAAGATAAATACCACCAACGGAACCACATTAATCACAGGTTTTTCCTGGGACCAAGCAAAAACCGTTGCTTTAATCCCGGCAGGCGACAGCGCAAAAGTAGCTGTAAACCTGCAAAGTAATTTAGATTTGAAGACTGGAGCCTTGACGCTGAACCTTAACTTTAACGAACCGATGGGATTTGCACCAGACCCATTGGAATTAATCATTCAAACTAAAGAATTCAACAAACCAAATGTTATTGTTGTAGATCAAAAGGTTGTAACGGCGAATGGAAAAGTTGGAAAGAAACAAAATACGATCCTAAAAGTGCTAGTGCAAAACATTGGACAAGGTGCCGCAGAAAACGTCAATGTTAACTTTGTCTTGCCTAGTCAAGGCAATGTTAATGGTCTGGGTGAATATAATTTTGTGTTTCCTATTTTAGAACCATTTGAACAAAAAGAAATCAACTTTGAATTTATAATTAGTGATAAATATTCCTCAAAATCAGTTCCAATTACCATTTCTATTTCAGAGAAATATAATCGTTTTGCTCAGGGAAAAACTTGTGATATAGCCATCAATTCAATAACAAGTACACCTCCGCCGGTGACACCACAACCTACTGGTGGTGGTGAACCCGACAGAAACAAGGGAGGTTCTATTGGCAGTTTAACCTCAGATGTAGATAAAGATATTCCGGTTAATACCGTTAAAAATCCTAACCGTTATGCCTTGGTAATAGGAAATGAAAACTACTCTAGCAGAAATAGCGGTTTGAATTCCGAGAGCAATGTGGCTTTTGCTGAAGTGGATGCGAGTGTTTTTGCTCAATATGCTGTAAATACTTTAGGTGTGCCCAAAGAAAATCTTCAATTGCTCGTTAATGCAACTGGCGGTGAGATTAATTCTCAAATTAAGCGTTTCACCAAATTATTAGATCTAACAAACGGATCTGGAGAATTTATTTTCTTTTATGCAGGTCACGGACTACCTGAAGAAGGAACTAACGTCCCATATATTGTTCCGGTGGATGGAAATTATGGAAATCTTGCGGAAAGTGGAATTAATTTGTATGAAATGTATAATGATTTTACATCAACAAATGCATCCAAGGTAATAGTATTTATGGATGCTTGTTTCAGTGGCGGTGCAAGAGATGCCGGTTTAGTTGCCGCAAGAGCTGTTAAAATAAAACCTAAAAAAGGAGACTTAAAAGGTAATATTGTTGTATACACAGCAACAAGCGCTGAACAAGCAGCAATGCCATATACCGAAAAACGTCACGGATTATTCACTTATTTTTTACTTAAAAAATTAAAGGAAAGCAATGGTAAATTAACTCTAGGGGAATTGGGAGATTATATTTCGAACAATGTTGCCAAACAAAGCCTTCTTGTCAATCAGAAGGAACAAGCACCTGAAATTATTATCAGTGAAGAGCTCATTGATACA
>CAMAQX010000187.1 GCA_945860455.1 Lishizhenia tianjinensis | reverse complement strand
CAAGAGAATCTTTTTTAACTCGTGTAGATAAACGCATATCTGCACTAAAATCAGGATTTAACGCATTAATTTCAACTCCAATTTTTGAATAAAAAAAATCAGGTCTGTGTAGAATTAAGTTAGTGATTTTATCGCTAACTAAAGTTGTATCAATTGTAAAATTTTGTTTTTGACCAAGAATAGTCAATTTCATAAAAACGAAAGCGCCAAACAGGAAAACTCTAATAATTTGGCTCATAATATTCTGTTTTTTCAATTTTTAGATTAAGCGATTTATTCGTTGAACCTAGTTCTGCCGCCTTTTTCCAATATGTTAATGCATTTTTTTTATCACCTGTTTTAAAATAAGCATCGCCTAAATGTTCTGTCAACATATTATCCGCTTGATCTGTGTAAATAGTAAGAAAAATTGCAAGTGCAGCTGCATATTTACCCTCTTGAAAAAAAACATATCCCTGCGTATCTTTAAATTTTGAACTTGAGTTTAATCCAACTACCTCATTGATTAATCGAGTAGCCAATGAAAGGTCGTTTTTATAAAAAGCCAAACGATATGCGAAATTATTCTTCAAAATTATATTTTTTGGATCTAAATCTAATGCTGTCTTGTAGTTATCAATTGCCTTGCCCATTTCTTTCTTCCCAAAATATGCCTCACCCAATTGACCATGAAATTCTGCCAACAATGGATCATTGGGCTTTACAAAGTCTATTCCATTTGTTACTAATTCAATCGCTTCATCGTATTTTTTTAATTGATTGGAAGCTAAACCTGCCATTAAATATACATTAGCCACTGTCGGAAACAATTCCAAACAGCTCAATGCATTTCGTTGTAATTCAGTGAAATTCTTTAATTCATAATCAAGTAAAAGAACTTCTTGCCAGATCAAGTACTTTGACTTGTCGTATTCTAATGCCTTTATGTAAGCAAGTAAAGATTCCTGTTTCTTGTCAATTCGTTGTAGAAAATCTCCTTTAAACGTATATGATTTTGCATTATCAGGAAAAACTTCGGTGATGTAATTTACCAAATCTTCCATTATTTCATTTGAAGCATTGACATCAAATAATTGAATTGCCATTTTCATTCGATCATCCAATGCTAAATCACATTTTATTGCCAAAACAAATTCCTGGATACCTTTCTCTCGTTGATTTGATCGAAAATAATAGTCGCCCAAAAGCTTGTGTGCGTTTCCATTGCTTGGATCTGCTTTAACGAGCAGTTCCATCGTTTGAAATGCTTTATCATCTTGCTTAGTTTCAAAATAATAATCAATTTCTGTGGCAATTAATCGTGCGTCCTTAGGGAATTTTTGCTTTGCTTTATCAATTGTTTGGAGCGCCTCTTTTTCATTTTTTAATTTGAGATACAAATAAAACTTTCGGATAGAAATGCTCGTATTAATTCCGATTTCATTCTCGGTTTTTGTCAACATTTCTATTGCTTCTGAAATTTTTCCTGTGTTTTCAAGTAGAGATGCATATTCGAAAAGCCATTCTGCTTTATTCGGTTGAAGCTTTAAAAGTTGTTTGTATATTTTTGAAGCATTTTCTTGATCATTCAACTCTTTGTACATGTATGCTAATTCTTGCAAATACCACGTATTTAAAGGGTCAAGTTCGGCTGCTTTTTTAGTAGAAATCGCAGCATTTTGCACATCATTTTTCATCAAATAACATTGTGCTAATGCGAAATGAGGAGCGTCTTCATTTGGAGATAATTGACTTGCTTTATTGAAAAAATTAATTGCTTCTTCCAATTGACCACTCATTTTTGCGCGTAACCCTTGATGAAACTGTTGCGTAAATTCTTTCTTGTCCGTTGGTTGATTAGACGATCCCTTATTGGTAGAAACTACCTTGCATGATGCAAAGAAAAAAGCAATCAATACGAAGGTAAGAACACGCATAATTATATATGAATTGAAGAAAAATCGCCTAAACTTAGATTTGCTTGTTGACCTTGAACGGTTGCATGAGATCCAATCATAGAATCTTTAAGTATAGAATCCAAAATTGAAGAATTATTTTGAATAATCGAATTTCGTACAACACTATTTGTAACTTTTGACCCAGCTCCTATGGAAACATGCGGGCCAACTACTGAATTTTCAATCACCACACCTTTCCCGATGAAACAAGGCGGAACAATCGTCGCATTCAATACCTTAACATCATCATGAACCAAATTACGATTTTTCGCCCAATCGTATTCCAAAACACGCTGATTGGTATGAACAGTAACCTCTTTATTTCCACAATCTAACCACTCAGAAACGGTTCCAGGCTTCAATTTAAAACCAGCTTCAGTTAATCGACGCATCGCATCTGGAAGTTGGTATTCACCTCCTTTCATAACTTGGTTATCAATCAAGTAATTCAATTCTTGTTTCAAGCGATTACCATCTTTGAAATAATAAATTCCGATCATGGCTAAATCTGAGACAAATTCTTTTGGTTTTTCTACAAAATCAATAATGTTGCCCTCTTGATCTAATTGAACAACCCCAAAAGCACTTGGATCTTCGATTTGATTCACCCATAATATTCCATCTACGGTAGAGTCCAATTTAAAATCTGCTTGGAATAGCGTATCAGCAAATGCAACAACTACAGGGCCTTCCAATGCTGATTCAGCACACAAAACCGCATGGGCCGTACCTAAAGGTTCATGTTGGTAGTGAATAGTTCCTTTTGCTCCCAAACTAGCTGCAACAGCAATAAGTTCGTTCTCTACCTCAGTTCCAAAATCCCCAATAATAAAAGCGATTTCATCGATTGGCTCAGTGCAAACTTCCGCTATATCCTCTACTAATCTATGTACAATTGGTTTACCACCAACTGGCACAAGGGGTTTTGGAATTGTCAATGTATGAGGACGTAATCTACTTCCTCTTCCTGCCATCGGTACAATAATTTTCATAGAATTAAATATTATTCAATTAACTTTTATTTCCTGTACTACCAAATCCACCAGTACCTCGATCCGTTTGGGATAAATTGCCTGCAACGACCCATTCAGCTTGTTCTACCCGAGCAAAAACCAATTGCGCAATTCTCTCTCCGGGTTCAATTACAACATTTTCAGCAGATAGATTCACTAAAATCACGCCCACTTCACCTCGGTAATCGGCATCAATTGTTCCTGGAGAATTTAAAACGGTAATTCCTTTTTTCAATGCAAGTCCACTTCTCGGTCGAACTTGACATTCATATCCCTCAGGAATTTCAATAAACATCCCGGTTGGAATTAATTTACGTTCCATAGGTTTTAATTCAACTGAAGTCTCCATATTCGCTCTAATATCCATTCCAGCAGACAAACTTGTTTCGTATTTAGGTAATTCGAATATCGAATGAAATTTAACTTTTACCTGCATAAATTCAATTTAAGATACTGCTTTTAAAATAGAAAATTTGGATTTAGAGAATTGATCTTCAGCAAATTGACGCGTAAGCCTATATGATTTTTTACCCGATGTTGGAAGGTTGAACATAGCATCCGTTAAAATTGCTTCGCATATAGAACGGAGACCACGAGCGCCTAATTTGAATTCCACAGCTTTTGTTACTATAAAATCCAAGGCATCATTTTCAAATGTAAGTTTAACATCATCTAAATCAAATAGCTTCGTATATTGTTTCGTCAATGCATTTCTTGGTTCCGTTAAAATTCGACGCAAACTAATTTCATCAAGGGGTTCCAAATAACTTAACACAGGAAAACGTCCAATAAGTTCCGGAATTAAACCAAAACTTTTAATATCGGTTGGGTTTATGTAGCGCAATAACGAATCTTGTTCAATACGTTGAGATTGATCAGAAGAAAATCCAATTGTTTGTTTGTTTACTCTTCCTGTAATAATTTTTTCAATTCCATCAAAAGCCCCACCGCAAATAAATAAAATGTTTCTAGTGTCAATTTGCACCATTTTTTGTTCTGGATGCTTACGACCTCCTTGAGGAGGAACACTCGAAATAGTACCTTCTAACAATTTTAACAATGCTTGCTGCACCCCTTCACCTGAAACATCGCGTGTAATCGAAGGATTGTCTCCTTTTCGCGCAATCTTATCAACTTCATCGATAAAAACAATACCCCGCTGCGCATTTTCGACATTAAAATCTGCTGATTGTAAAAGACGAGATAATATACTTTCTACATCCTCACCCACATAACCTGCTTCCGTTAAAACCGTGGCATCAGCGATACAAAAAGGAACATTGAGTAATTTAGCAATTGTTTTTGCCAATAACGTTTTTCCCGTTCCTGTTCTACCAACAAGCATAATATTGGATTTTTCAATCTCTACTTCCTCCGCTTTTGAAGGATTATTTATTCGCTTGTAATGATTATAGACAGCAACAGCCAAAACACGTTTTGCTTCTTCTTGACCAATTACATATTCATCCAAGAAATTTTTGATTTCAAGTGGTTTCTTCACTTGAAAATCACTACCAGAATTGGTTTTAATATCTTTATCACCTTGCTTAAACGTTAATTCATCACGAATAATTCGCTCCGCTTGAATTGCACAAGAATCGCAAATATGTCCTGTAACACCTGCAATCAACATACCCACTTGAGACCGATTTGAGCCACAAAATGAGCAGTTGGCTTCTTTTTTAGCCATTGAAAAATGAATTTAAATTATTTCGGATTTCGTAATAAAATTTCATCGACCATCCCGTAGTCTTTCGCTTCTTCCGATGTCATCCAATAATCACGATCTGAATCCGCCCAAACTTTTTCATAATCTTGTTTACTGTGATGAGCAATGATATTATACAATTCTTTTTTCAATTTTTGAATCTCACGCGCAGTAATTTCTATATCTGAAGCTTGACCTTGTGCTCCGCCTAATGGTTGGTGAATCATCACACGAGAATGTTTCAAAGCAGAACGTTTACCATCAGCACCCGCACACAAAAGTACAGCTCCCATGGAAGCAGCCATTCCAGTACAAATCGTAGCCACATCAGGGCGGATATATTGCATGGTATCGTAAATCCCCAAACCAGCGTATACTGATCCACCTGGAGAATTTAGATAAATTTGAATGTCTTTTTTCGCATTAGCTGATTCCAAAAACAATAATTGTGCATTGATAATATTCGCTACCTGATCATTGATGCCAGTGCC
>CAMAQX010000186.1 GCA_945860455.1 Lishizhenia tianjinensis | reverse complement strand
AGTTACTAATCTCGAAAATGTTTCAAATTGTAAGCTTGGGGCGCACATAAAGAAAAGAATGAGAAGTAAGGAAATGTCATTTAGAGGCATAACCGCTGTGTTTTCTTCTGAAATTCAGGATAAAAATTCATTAAAAATGACCAATGGTCTGAATTTCAAGAAATCATTCTACGGGACAATTAGTTATATGCCTGCTCTTTTTGGTCTGATGGGCGCAGCAGAAGTAATTGATTATCTGACAACTAAGAAATAATTCGTATTTTTTCATCCCTATTTTTGAACGTTTTAAGCATCAATTTGTATGTTCTCGTGTTATCCTTCATGGATGAACCTAAACCAAAAATAAATTTTATGAGAAAAATTCTTTTAGTATTATCGGTTGTGTTAACCCTAAATGCAAATGCAACCGATAAAACCATTGTTAAGTCAACCATTAGTGACGTAACGGTTTTTGCCCAAGGTGCTCAACTCTACCACAAAGCCAATTACACCATTTCTCCCGGAAATACCGAAGTAATCATCGAAGGGATTAGTCCGTATATTGATGCCAAAAGTATTCAAGTCAAAGCAACTGGAAATGTGATTATTCTAGACAGTAAGCATACCATTTTTTATCCGCAACCAGAAACTGTGCTTCCAGATGCCGTAACAGCAAAAACAAAACGAGAAATCATGGCATTAGAAGACTCATTACGACTAATGGGTTATGACATCCAAGAGATTCAAGATGAAATTGCTGTGTTAAATGCAACCAAAAACATAATATCTATTAACGGTGCCGTTCGTGGGCAAGGAAAAGTCAATGATTCCATTAATTTATTGAAACAAACCGTTGATTTTTATTCGCTTAAAATGAACGAAATCAATAAAAAATTACTGGCACTCAACAAAAGATTGTATGAGAAACAAACCAGAAAATCTCAAATGGATGAACGCCTCGTCAAATTGCGGAATTTTGATCGTAATAATGGAGAAGATCCAACCAAATATGCTCCAATTCATCGAATTATTGTGACTTTAACTACTAAAGAAAATGTGGTTGGAAAAATCAATTTATCCTATTTAGTGTCGAATGCGGGTTGGGTTCCGTTGTATGATTTGAGAACTGATATTGGAACAAATAAAATGAACTTGAATTACAAAGCACAAGTTTACCAAAATACAGGGTTGGAGTGGAAAGATGTAAAATTAACTATCTCAACAAACAATCCATATCAGAATAAAACAAAACCAACCTTACATCCTTGGTACATTGATTATTACGCCTACAGAAACCAAAATGTGTCCAATGGAGCCAATGCTCCATCAATGATGAAGAAAGAATTAAGTGAGCAAATGGTTTTTTCTAATTCAATTTCAAGAAATGATGAAGACCTTTTAGAAAAAGATGCTTTTACTTCAGCAGATTTTACAACTGTTGTGAGAAACTTGACATCAGCAGAATTTAAAATTGACTTACCTTATACAATTCCATCCAATAATGAACAACACATGGTATTAATTAAAAATGCGGATTTAGATGTTAAATTCAAGTACTTTACTGTTCCTAAATTGGATCAAGCGGTTTATTTGGTGGCAGAATTATCTAAATTGGATGAATTGGGATTAGTTCCTGCTAAAGCAAATATTTTCACCGATGGATCGTATGTGGGAGAAACGTACATTGACCCAACGACGATTGATGATACCTTGTCTTTGAGTTTGGGGAAAGATCCAAACATCGTAACCAAAAGAACATTGTTGAAAAAAGACTCTAAGGATAAAATTCTAAACGACAAAATTGAAAAAACAATGAAATATACGATAGAGATTAAGAACCTGAAGGCTACACCAATTGAAATCGTTGTTTTAGATCAAATTCCAATCACTCAAAATGGAGAGATTACGATTGAAGCTCTTGCTTTATCAGGAGGTACATTGGAAGAACGCACTGGGATTGTGGAATGGCGCTTTGATTTAAAATCCAAAGATTCTAAAACTCTAGATTTTGGATATAAAGTAAAACATCCGAAAGACAAGCAGATAGTTCTGAATTAAATATAGGTATACAAACGAAAAATCCCGCTTCATAATGAAGCGGGATTTTTTATATAGTGACGTTTTTTTCTATCCGAAATAAATCGGGAAGAGAAAAACGGAAAAGAGTCAACCGAAGTAGACTCTTGTAAATCCAAAATTACATCATTCCAGGCATTCCACCACCCATTCCTGCCATGGCAGAAGCAGCATTTGATTCTTCTGGTTGATCAGAAATAACGCATTCGGTAGTTAATAACATGGAAGCAATTGACGCAGCATTTTCTATAGCAATTCGAGTAACTTTAGTTGGGTCAATAACACCTGCTTTAAATAAATCTTCGTATTTGTCTGTGCGAGCATTATATCCAAAATCACCTTTTCCTTCGCGTACTTTTTGAACGATTACAGCACCTTCACCTCCTGCATTTGCTATTATTTGACGTAATGGCTCTTCTGCCGCACGTTTAACAATTGCAATACCCGTCATTTCGTCTTCGTTCTCACCTTTCAATTTATCTAAAGATTCAATAGCACGAATTAAAGCAACTCCACCGCCAGCAACAACACCTTCTTCAACCGCAGCGCGAGTTGCAGCTAATGCGTCATCTACACGGTCTTTTTTCTCTTTCATCTCAACTTCAGTTGGAGCACCCACATAAAGAACAGCAACACCACCAGCTAATTTAGCTAAACGTTCTTGCAGTTTTTCTTTATCATAATCAGATGTTGTAGAATCTATCTGTGATTTGATTTGACCAACGCGTGCTTTAATATCTTCTTTTTTACCTTTACCGTTGATAATAGTAGTATTATCTTTATCTATTTCAATTTTCTCAGCAGTACCAAGCATGTCCAAAGTGGTATTTTCCAATGTCATTCCGCGTTCTTCTGAAATTACTTGACCACCAGTTAAAATGGCGAGATCTTCCAGCATGGCCTTTCTACGGTCACCAAATCCTGGAGCTTTTACTGCCGCTATTTTCAATGAACCTCTTAATCGATTAACAACCAATGTTCCAAGTGCTTCACCGTCAACATCTTCGGCTATAATCAACAAAGATTTTCCATTCTGTACAACAGGTTCTAAAATAGGAAGTAACTCTTTCATACTAGAGATTTTTTTCTCACAGATTAAGATTAATGGATTTTCCATTTCCGTGATCATTTTCTCTGTGTTTGTAACGAAATACGGAGATAAATATCCTCTATCAAACTGCATTCCTTCCACTATTTTCACATCAGTTTCAGTACCTTTTGCTTCTTCAACAGTGATAACACCGTCTTTACCAACCACTTTCATGGCTTCAGCGATTAGTTTACCGATAGTTTCATCATTGTTCGCTGAAATCGAAGCGATTTGTTGAATTTTTTGATTGTCAGAACCAACTTCTTTGGAAATAGCCTTTAAATTTCGAACAACTTCTGCTACCGCTTTGTCAATTCCTCTTTTAAGATCCATTGGGTTTGCCCCAGCTGCTACATTTTTCAATCCAGCACCGATAATTGCTTGAGCCAAAACAGTCGCTGTTGTTGTTCCATCTCCAGCAATATCTGCTGTTTTAGAAGCAACTTCCTTCACCATTTGTGCTCCCATATTTTCAACTGGATCACTTAATTCAATTTCCTTAGCAACAGTTACCCCATCTTTTGTTACTTGTGGAGCACCAAATTTTTTACTAATTACAACATTTCTTCCTTTAGGTCCAAGGGTTACTTTCACTGCATTTGCTAATGAATCAACTCCTCTTTTTAATTTTTCTCTTGCCTCAACGTCGAAATAAATATCTTTTGCCATTTTTCTAATTTTATTGTGTTAATTAATTAAATACTCCATAAATATCGGCTTCTTTCATAATCAAATATGATTTACCATCAATCTTGATTTCTGTACCTGAATATTGACCATACAAGACAGAATCACCTACTTTAACGGTCATTGGCTCATCTATTTTACCTGCTCCAATTGCTACAATAGTTCCATTTAAAGGTTTTTCCTTTGCAGTGTCAGGGATGAATATACCACTTGCTGTTTTTTGTTCTGCTGGCGCCGCTTCAATCAGAACTCGGTCTGCCAAAGGTTTGAATTTTACTGACATAAATAAATATTAATTTTTATTAGTTACTCATATTGGTCGAATTTTATGCCATTCAACTTTTCGCGACAATATTGCCTTAAAGCAAAAAAAAACTGTCAGTACGCGTGACATACTGACAGTTTAAAATGTACAATTTCAGAAAATTACTTAGTTGGCTTAGCTGCTGGCTTAGCTGCTGGTTTCCCACCTTTCTGTTGTTTCTCAGCTTCCTTACGTTGCTGTTCTTGAATTTTCTTTTGATCTGGAGATTTTGTGCGCAATGTTAAAAAGATGGAAGAAACCATGATGATTGCTGCTAAAGACCAAGTAGTTTTATCTATAAAGTCATTTGTTTTTTGAACACCACCTATTTGTTGAGCTGCTCCAAAATCAGAACTCAAGCCACCACCTTTTGGATTTTGAATATAAACTACTAAAATTAATAGTAAACTAGCTGCTATGATTAATATTGAAAAAAGTATATCCATTCGTTTTAATTTAGTTTTTTCTTTAATTTTCGTATTATTGATGCAAAGTAACTCTTTTTTTCTGGAATAATCAAGCCTAATTGCTCATAAACATAAATTGCTTTTGGAATATTCCCTTGAATTTCAAAAATTTTGGCTAATGTTTCACTGACTGGCAACGATTCTTCACTTAAACTCTCTTTAGCAATTTTAACAGGTGAGAAAAATGCACGTTTCGGCTTATCAAATTCAATAAAGGTAATTTCTCTATTGACAGAGCGTTCCTCCTCTATCTCTTCATCCTCATCATTTACATTCAACCAATCGGTAAATGTTCGAGTTGTTTCGGTGCTGATTTCAGAATGAAGTGGTGAATTAGTGGGATAAATTTCGCTAACGTTCTCTTCATTATCGTCAATAATTGTATCTACGATTGATAAGTCAAACTCTATTTCATTTATTGTCTGATCCTGATTTTCTGGTTGCTCAAGGCGGTAATTTGCACTTAAACTAGAAGCTTGAATTTGTTTTTCTAACGCATCAAGTTCAACATCAATTTCAGTTTCTTCCAACAAATCATCCACTTTCGTAATGATTTCTTGATCTTCAATTTC
>CAMAQX010000185.1 GCA_945860455.1 Lishizhenia tianjinensis | reverse complement strand
CTATTTGTTAAACCTAGAATTAACCATGAAAACCATGACACCATTGGAATGATTGCCATGGATAAAAAGGGCGATTTTAGTGGAGCATGTACAACCAGCGGATGGGCCTATAAATTACACGGTCGAGTAGGGGATTCTCCCATTATTGGTGCCGGACTATTTGTGGATAACGAGGTTGGAGCTGCAACAGCAACTGGATTGGGCGAAGCGATTATTCGAATTGCAGGTAGTCATACTGTGGTTGAATTAATGCGTCATGGGTATTCACCTCAAAAAGCGTGTGAAGAGGCGGTTAAACGAATTTTAGCTAAACACAAAGATTTAACCAATTTACAATGCTGTTTTTTAGCCATTGATAAAGAAGGGAATATCGGTTCTCATTCGGTTTATGCGGGATTTAATTATGCGCTAAAAACAACGTCGGATAATAAAATGGTTGATTCTACCTTCGATCGAAATTGGTAATGAAGCAAGTATGCTTACTTTTCTTTCTATTTTTTCAAGCATTCACAAGCTTGTACGGGCAACATGAATTGAAATGGAACTATTTTCACCCAATTAAAAAAACGTGGTTTCCGTATCAAACACATGGCTCTATACAGGAGAAATTAATTGAATCAAAGGAGCTTCCTTCGCCCTTTTTTGAATTAAATGAGGAAAAATTCAACTGGATTGAAAATCATAATTGGGAATTGGTTTCTGAACCCATTTTTGGAGGATTTAACGAATCAAAAGTTATCGATATTCAATTTCCATCGGTAGATACGTATGCTAAAATATTTTGGAATGATTCATTGGTTCTTTTAACCGAAAATGCCTTCAGACCATATAAAATTCAAGTTATATTGCTTCCCAATACAAGAAATATACTAAAGGCAGTTTTTATGCCGCCCATTTTGTACCATGAAAAACGATTTAAGGATGAGAAATTTCATTATCCTGCACCAAATGATCATAGTTCTGTTCCTGTTTCAAACCTTACCCGGAAACCGCAATATCAATTTGGATGGGATTGGGTGGCGCGGATGAACACTATTGGTTTTCTAGAACCTGTAAATTGGCAAGTTCAAAGAACCAATAAACTCGAAGATTTTCACATTCAAACCACTTTTTTAAGAGAAGATTCAGCTTTAGTAAAGTATCATTTTCATTTCAATACATTGAATGAAGAAATTGAAATTAAAAGCACCCTCTTTGGTTCATTAACATTAAAGTCTAATGATACAATTACTTCTTGGGTAAATGGATTAAATAAACTCAAATTGTGGTTTCCTCAAGGACAAGGCGAATCTTTTTTATACAGGGACACCCTCCAAATTTTCTCTAAAAAAGGAGTTTTGCTCGAATCCAAGCCTATCCAATTTGGCATTCGAAAAACAGAATTGGTTCGAGAAAAAGATGAATGGGGGACAAGTTATTATCTGAAAATCAATAACAAAGCGATTTTTTGTAAAGGAGCAAATTTAATTCCACCTTCCGTATTCCCCGGACAAATTACGGATGCCGTTTGGGAGGAACAAATCCAACTCATGAAAGAACAGCATTTCAATATGGTTCGTATTTGGGGTGGTGGTTTGTATCCAAGTGATTATTTTCTGACGCGTTGTGATGAGGAAGGAATTATGGTCTGGCAAGATTTCATGTTTGCTTGCGCCATGTATCCTGCGGATTCGTTGTTTTTGGCAAATGTGGGGGAAGAATTAAATTATCAAATTCCACGAATTGCAGAGCATCCCGCTGTAGTTTTATTCAATGGGAATAATGAAGTGGATGTAGCATGGAAAAATTGGGGCTTACAAAAACAATATCACTTAACTCAGTCTGATTCAATTCAAATTGCCAGCGATTACAGGGTTTTATTTCAAGTCAAAATTCCAACTTGGGTAAATTCATTTACTGATATTCCATATGTGCATACTTCGCCATTGAGCAATTGGGGAGCGCCTGAAAGATACAATCACGGTTCTCAGCATTATTGGGGGGTATGGCATGGAACAGATCCCATTTCTGACTTTTCAAACAATATCGGTCGTTTCAATGCTGAATTTGGCTATCAGAGCTTTCCAGAGCACTCAACTTTAAATGAAATAGCACCTGAAACCTCCTGGAATTTAGACTCTTTAGCGATAAAAAAACATCAAAAAAGTTACGTAGGCAATGGAAAAATTCTGGCTGAAATCAAAAAGTCCTTTGCACAACCAAATGATTTCATGGAATTCGTCTATTATTCACAATTGATTCAAGCAGATGCCATGGAACAAGCAATTTCCGCTCATCGCCTGAATGCTCCGCGCTGCATGGGTTCAATTTATTGGCAGTTAAACGATTGTTATCCTGGGCCAACTTGGTCGAGTGTGGATTATCTCGGAAATCGAAAAATACTTCATTATCGGATGAAGGAAATTATGCAACCTGTTACGGTTGTACGGGAAGATGATAAAAATGGATTTAATTTCCTAATTACTTCTGATTTACCTCAAATTCAAAAAGTCCGTTACAAGATCACTGGGATTATAAAAATGAATAATAAATGGATTCGAGATGAAATGAAAACCGATTCCATTGAATTGAACACGTTGGAAAGTCAATCTATTTTTGGTGAATCTGCTCTAAATAGATATTTTATTGCGAATGCCGTTCACGCGTTGGAGGTTAGTTGGCAGGTCGATACACAAACGTATAGCCGCATTTTTTGGATTAAAAATCAACCTTTTCACAAAGTGGATAATCGTGATGTTAAACTGAAAATTTCGAAAATGGACCGAAAAAACAAATCCTTGGTCTTGAAACTAAAGGCAAAACAACCGATTCAACATTTTTGGATGTATTCAACGCAAAAAGGCATCCGTTATTCAGAAAATGACATTACCATTTTGCCTGGTAAGAAGGAAATTGAAATTCATTTTAAGACTGTTCCTAGCCTAAAACATTTTAAGTGGTTTGGTTTGAAAGTGGGGGAGTAATTTATTTAGTAAATTCACAATCTAAAGAATGAGATTTAACCCAATAGAAATAGAACATGCGACTAAATAAATTCATCAGTGAAAGTGGTTTGTGTTCTCGTCGCGAGGCAGATCGATTCATTGAACGTGGTTTAGTATTCATTAATAATCGGAAAGCCACTATTGGCGATCAAGTCAATACAGGAGATAGAGTGCGCGTAAACGGAAATGACTTGGAACCTCGGGAAAGTGAAGACATCATTTTTATTGCCTTTAATAAACCCGTCGGTGTTACGTCCACTACAGAAGAAAATGTGCGTGATAATATTGTTCAATTTGTCAATCACAGTAAACGTATTTTCCCCATCGGCCGTCTCGATAAAGATTCTCAAGGGCTCATTTTTTTAACGAATAATGGAGACATAATTAACAAAATTTTACGTGCAGGAAATAAGCATGAGAAAGAATATGTGGTCACTGTTAATAAGCCATTAACGCAAGACATGATTACTGCGATGTCGAAAGGTGTGCCAATAATGGGAGTAAATACAAAAAAATGCAAAGTGGTTCAGGAAGCAACGACTGTTTTTAGGATTACATTAATTCAAGGATTAAATCGCCAAATACGGCGCATGTGCGAACATTTTGGTTATGAAGTAATTAAGTTGGAACGAGTGCGCATAATGAACATCGCATTAAAAGGATTGCCCTTGGGAGAATGGAGGGATTTGACAGATGAGGAAATGGAGGTTATTAACAAATTAGTGGAAGGTTCTTCGAACGAAGACGCGCGAAAACCAGTAAAAAAGCCGAGTATTCAAAAAGCCAAAACCGTTAGTCATTCAGCACCAGCGCACGGTTCAAGATCGAAAAAACCACACTCGGACGCAGGTAAGTTTGGTGGAACTCCCAAAAAGAACAACCAGAAAGGAGCAAACAAAAAACCAAATACGCGGAGATCGAAATCGAGGTAAAACGAAATAGTTTATCACATTAAACGAGCGATGTATATTTCAAAAAATTGAATCCTTGGATGTTAAATTATTCAGGGACATATTCGGTTATAATCACTCACAGCTTCCTCAAAAGTACAAGTCTGATATTTAGGATTTGAAAAATATTCTTTTTTGTATTGCTCGCATTCAAACATGTATTTTCGGATGTATTTTAATGCTTTAATTCCTTTTAGCCCAGAAACTTCGTAAACTGTACCATTCGGCATTCTCACGTGGCGCATATAAAGCCCCTCTCTACTTTCCTTCATCACACCCTGTGCATTGTACGATCCATTAAAATTTTCTTTTAATCTATAACTCGTTTGAATATCATCATACACGTCAACAATAATTTTACCTTTCACCATTCGTTTACCATACCGATAATACCCATCTGTTTTTTTAATTTTCAATGGCATTCGCAAGTAAATTGCTCCATCTTGACACAAAAGGTTAATTTCAGGCACATCCTTTTTCTTAAGTCGAATGGTCTCATTATTTTGATTAATGTATTCAATGTCAATCATTTTTCCTTGTGCGTTCGTGTCGAAAAAATTAATCTGTTTACAAGCGATTGAATCCTTTGATAAGGTGATGAAATAGTTTTGAGAAAAACTCACGTTTTGTGCGAATAGCATTATCCCGAGAAGGATGGGTAGTGCATTTTTTGTCTTGATGAACATTAGGAAAATTAAAGTTAAATTTAGTAAATAAATTTATTGAAGCTCATCAAACTTCGCTTTCATCGTTGGATTGTTATAAGTCAGTTTTTTAATCGTTAAATCATCCGCTTTGTTGTTCGCCAAACGGAGATTGTTTTCAGAGGATAATAAGGCTTCTTTGGTTTTATATAAATGATCAATTGTTTTATCAATTTCATCAATTGCTGTTTTAAACCTTTTACTGGCTAATTCATAATTTTTTGCAAAACCCTCTTTGAATTTCGTGATGTTGTCCTCAAAATGCGTAATGTCGATATTTTGATTTTTCATCAAACTAAGTTCCGCTTTGTATTGCATTGAGTTCATCGACGCGTTGCGTAGCAATGTAATTATAGGAATGAAGAATTGTGGTCGAACCACGTACATTTTAGTGAATTTGTGAGAAACATCTACAATCCCTGTGTTGTAGTATTCGCTTTCTGCCTCTAATAATGAAACTAATACTGCATACTCACATTTCTTTTCGTTTCGGTCCTTATCTAATTCTTTGAAGAAATCCTCATTTCGTTTTTTTGTGGCTGTTGTATC
>CAMAQX010000184.1 GCA_945860455.1 Lishizhenia tianjinensis | reverse complement strand
GTTCCATTTTTGCCATCTAAAGGTAGTTTTTCAATTCTAAGTTATAGTATTACTATTCCGGGAATTAAAGGAAGTTTAGAGGGTTCTGGAGGTTCGATTTCTGGAGCGCATTTAAATATTTTGAAAGGAGCTCCTCCAGGGAAAATTGCAATTCAAGTGCGTTACACTGGTACTAGTCCTGGTTTAGCTACCTCAATGTTTACTATTTAATATTGATTATTATGAAAACTCTTTTCAATTTATTAGTTGTTTGTTTAGTTGGTTTTACAACCTTTTCACAAGGCGGTATAGGACCTTCAAATGTAATAATACCTAATGGTCAGCCAGCTTCTGGAGTGATTGATGGTGTCTATGAAAAGAGGGACGTATTAGCTAAGAAAAGAGCTATTCCAGTTGAACACGTTAGGGAAAGTGATTACATCTGGGGAAAAAGAACATGGAGTTATATTGATTTACGTGAGAAAATTAATCATCCATTGTATTATCCTCATGAAACTATGAAACCAACTTCTGGCGAAGTTCTGCAAACTGCACAAGGTCGTTATAGTCTTTTCTTTGTATTGAGGAATGCTATGCTTAATGGTCAAATCATGGGTTATGCTGATGGACTTGAAAAAAACCTATCAAAAGGTAATTTCGATGAAAGGATTGGTGGGGATGCATTTATTTATCCGGCAAAAAGGGATTATACCTTATCTGCTCAAAATGATGCTAAATACCAAACTGATATTAACAACATGATTGGTACTGTAAAAGCGGATGATCAAGCTTCACCAAAGACTTTAGTTGTTGGAGGAAATGCAATTCCTGTTTATTATAAGATAGGTAAACCTATAGTGGATAAGGTGGGTATGACCGCTAATGAATTTGATGCTTCATCAGAGACTACTGATGCCAATGAAGCGGAAAAGGATCTCGCAGGTTTCCCTGCTCAAGTTTCATATAAATTAGAAATCCCGAATTTTTACCAACCGAATCAAATTGTTAAATATTTGTTGAAAGAAGATTGGTTTTTTGACAAAGAACGGTCGGTATTGGATGTTCGCATTATTGGAATGGCACCTGTAATTATTGATAGCGCATCATCTAAAGAAAAAATCTTATTTTGGGTATATTTCCCACAAGTACGCGATGTGCTAAAAAACTATTATGCGTATGATGCTAAAAGCACCGTTGGTGGAAATACATTCGATCATTTGTTCATGACACGCAGATTCAATGCAGTTGTGTATAAAGAATCATCTTTGTATGACAGAAAAGTAGAAGATTACCGTTTTGGTACTGATGCCTTGTATGAGTCTGATAAAGTGAAAAACACTATTCGAACGTTTGAACATGATGTTTGGAATTTCTAAACAAGTATAATAAAATTAAAACCAGCTTCGGCTGGTTTTTTTATGCGATCAAGTTTTGCTAAACCCTTCATCAATTAGGTGTGGTCCATTTTCTGCTGCAAAAACGGCCAGTTCATCGCATCGTTCATTTTCTGGATGCCCAGCATGTCCCTTTACCCAATGAAATTGAATTTTAAATTGTGGGTGCAGTAGTAAATACCGCTCCCATAAATCTTGATTTTTCTTTCCTTTAAATCCTTTGGTTTTCCAATTAAAAACCCAACCCTTGGAAATGGAGTCAATAACGTATTTTGAATCTGAAAATACATGAACTGGAAATTGATTCGTTTTAATACTTTCTAAACCAATAATCAAGGCCAATAATTCCATCCGATTGTTTGTTGTCAATGTATAGCCGCCATTTATTTCTTTTTTCTTTCCTTGAAATTCAAGCACGATGCCATATCCTCCAGGACCAGGATTTCCTTTGCATGCGCCATCTGTATATAAATTAATACGCATTATTTCTTTATTCTTGATGGATTGGCGCTTAAAAATGTCGCCCAACCTTTTCCTTTATCTTTGTTGTTTTCACCTATACCTTTTGAAAAGTGATGACATACAGCAACAGCCAATCCATCAGTGGCATCCAAATATTTGGGCATTTCATCAAAATTTAGAATCTTTTGAAGCATCGCTGCTACTTGTTCCTTTGATGCACTTCCTGAACCCGTTATAGATTGTTTAATTCGGCGTGGTGAATATTCTTCATAAGGTATATTATGATTTAGACAACTTGCTATAGCAACCCCTTGTGCCCTTCCTAATTTGAGCATGGATTGAACATTCTTTCCATAAAAAGGTGCTTCAATGGCCATTTCATCTGGTTTATATTCAGCAATAATACCATTTAAACGATCCAAAATTCGTTTTAACTTATCGGGTTGATTGGTCAATTTAGATAATTGTATAATACCAAAAGTAAGCATGGACAATTCATTATTCTTGATATGAACCAAACCGTAACCTAAAACTGTTGTTCCGGGGTCAATTCCTAAAATAATTTTGTCTGTGCTTGTCATGTATGTAAATCTAAGAAAAATACATATCTTGAAAATAGTAAGGGATTTTTTATTTTATTAAAAACTACGTAAAACTACTTATTTATGTGGTTTTTTTTCGTGATTGCAACCCTTAAAAATTAATTGAATTTATATTTCATTAACTTTACTTACAAATAACCGATTATGTATGGACTGGTAAATAAAGCGATTAAACAACTTGTTGTTTCTAATCATGGTGATGAAAAATGGAGTGAAATATGTCAATTGTCAGATTTTGTTGAAGAAGATTTTGTTGGATTACAATCCTATCCAGATGAACTAACTTTTACCTTAATCGCCAATGCTTCTAATGTTTTAAATACGCATTCAGAAAAACTCCTAGAAGCTTTTGGAGAATATTGGATTTTGTATACAGCAAATGAGGGGTATAGTGAAATGCTTAATTTGGCGGGTAATACGTTTGTGAGTTTTTTAAATAATTTAGATTTACTTCATTATCAGGTAAATAACATAATGCCGAATTTAGCGCCACCTCAATTTACGACGCGCAATCAGCAATCTAATTCTATTGAATTGGAGTACCGGTCACATCGAATTGGAATGATTCCAATGTTAAACGGTTTGTTAATTGGTTTAGGAAAGCGCTTTAATCTTGAGGTTCATGTTACCCAAATTGAATTTCTTGCACAAGGCGATGCATGTGATGTTTTTTCAATTTCTTGGTAAAGTATGAAATTTCCAGAATTTCCAGAAAATGAAGCTCAGCGTCTGATTGCACTTCAAAAATATGGGGTGTTGGATTCTATTTCTGAGGATGAATTTGATGAGATTAATGCTTTGGCAGCACAAATTTGTCAAACACCAATGGCACTTATCTCTTTTATTGATAGAGATCGACAGTGGTTTAAATCAAAAATAGGAATTGATGTGAATGAAACACCAAGAGAAATATCTTTTTGTGGTCATGCAATTAACACTCCTCATGAACCTTTTATTGTTTCAGATACCTCAAAAGACGATCGTTTTTTTGATAATCCGCTTGTAACGGGAGATCCAGAAATCCGCTTTTATATTGGTGTGCCGCTAGTTAATTCTTCTGGATTTGCCTTGGGTACCATTTGTGCGTTAGATTATCAATCACGAACCTTATCAACAGAACAAGTAAGAAGTTTGAATACTCTCGCAAAAAGCGTAATAAATCTACTTGAATTAAGAATTAAAAACATTGAATTAAAAATTAAGCAAAGGAATTTTGAGGACATTGCCAATTTTTCAAATCCATTTATTTTTATATTGAATAGAAATTTGGAAATCATACGATTTGGAGATAGTTATCGAAAATCAATGCCGGAAATTGTTGAAGGTGATTTGTTTGAAAAACATTTTGATTGGTTAGGTAAAATTGGGTTAAAGTCTGTTTGTGATACGAATTACATTCATGTAAATAACATTTCTTTTTATATCTCTAAGTCAGGCACAAAGAAATACAAAGCTACTTTTAAAGTTTTTGGAGATAGTTATGTCGCAATTTTTGCCTCACCGGTCCTGAATGGAAATTTCCCAATATCCAATTATCACCTGGATTATTCAGATTTTCCTAAACATGATTATATTGCTGAGTTCTTGTTTTTGCAGCTGGCGTCCATAAAATCACTCGAAGAAGCTAAGGAGTTGAGCGACAGGATGGTCGCAAAAAATAGAGAGCTTCAAATGGCAAAACAAGACATTGACGCTCAATCAAGATTTCCCAGTGAGAACCCAAATCCAGTATTACGTTTTTCAACCAATCATGAACTTCTTTATTCCAATGAAGCGGCGAGTGAATTTATGCTCCAGGATTTTTTGATAGGAGAAACAATTGGTGATGCGGAATTAAAAGAAATAGTAACTGATTGTGTTAATAACAGTAACAAACAAGCGTTTCATTATTTGTCTAGAAATGGAAGGTATTACTCCATTTCTGTCCGCTTTCTATTAGATGCTAATTACATCAACCTTTATGTGAGTGATATTACTTCTTTTACGGTCGAATTGCAGAAAAAAGAAGATGAGACACTTCAACTCAATCAGGAAATCGAAAATCAGCGTGAATTTTACGAATTTATTCTGAATAATATCCCTTCGGACATTGCGGTCTTTAGTCCTGATCATAAATATATCTTTATTAATCCTCAAGGCATTAAAGATCCTGAATTGCGCAAATTTATGATTGGTAAAGATGATTTTGATTATTGTGAATTGAAGGGAATTTCGAATGATTTAGCTGTAAAAAGAAGAAAGTTTTTTAATGAGATACTTGAATCGAAAACATTTGTCACATGGGAGGATGATCTGCCGGATAAAAGCGGGAATCGTTCAGTTGTATTGCGCAACATGGGACCCATCTTTGATGAAAATGGAAAGCTTCGTTTCGTTATTGGATATGGAGTTGATATTAGTGATAGAAAATTAACAGAGGAAAAACTGGTTGAATCGTATAAACGAACGTTGCTACTTGAGAATTTCCTTAATAAAACAAGTGATGCTATTCACGTATCTGATTTTACAGGGAAAATTGTATACATGAATCATGTAGCAACAAGTCGCCTTGGACTAGATGAAAAAATGAAAGAAACATTGTTTGTTCAAGATTTTGAAGAGGCATTTCAAATTCCAGAAAGTTGGGAGAACCATGTTTTAAATGTTAAGGAATTTCGTTCACTAGAAATGGAAAGTTCATACAAGAATTTCCTGACAGGACATAAATTTGATGTGGAAATATCCGTTAATTATCAAGACATTGATGGAAATGGATACTTGATAGCGGCATCT
>CAMAQX010000183.1 GCA_945860455.1 Lishizhenia tianjinensis | reverse complement strand
TGGTTTGTTGTTGGTGGAAAAAATACAAACGGAACGCTGAATGAGGTCTGGACATACAATTTCACCACCCAAACTTGGGTTCAGAAAAACAACATCCCTAGCGATGGTATTTGGAGAGGAATCGCTTTTACGTTTGAAAATAATGCCTTCATTGGCTTGGGACGAAACAATTTGAACAACCAAACGGGGCACAACGCAGAAATTTTGAGCTACCAGTCGGGTAATGATTCATGGGCAGATGTTCCAAATCTCGTTTGGGGAACCAGGTCATATGTGGGTTACGCACAAACCGATAGTTTACTGTTTTTATTTGGTGGTTTAGATTCTTCGGGGCAAATACTCACTTCGGCAGAGCGCATTCATTTAAGTGATTTTACCACCGATTTTTTGCCCGATTTTCCTTCCGTAGCGCGCAAAGGCGGTGTGGCTTTTTTGGTTCAAAATGATTTGTATTACACAACGGGTGTTTCAACAGATACGCGCTTCAACGAAACGTGGCGCCTTGATAATGTGGCTGTCTTGGATGAAGTTTCATCGATTCAATTTCAGGTTTTTCCGAATCCAAGTTCATCTGAAATCACGATAAAAGCAAATGAACCGATTGTTTCCATTGAGATACTTGATGAATTGGGAAGATTGCAATTCGCTGAAAAAATCAATGCTTCGCATTTTGAATTCAGTGCAAATTTTCTGGAAGCCGGAAATTATTTTGTCAAGATTATAACTGAAAACGGTGAATGGATAGAAAAGTTTGTGGTTATCGTTAAATGATTCATACTTATTTTTTATATTTACATTTTATATTTATAATTCAAAAATATGTCAACTTTCACGAGTTCGTTGCCGGATGATCTTTTAGAACAACTTGCCAACAAAGCCAAGGAACTTTCTGTACCTAAAAATACGCTTATTGAACGAGCGCTACGCATTTATTTAGATCAGTTGAATCGTGCATCGTATATCAAATCCTACAAACGGATGGCAGAAGATGCTGATATCAAACAAATTGCAGAAGAAGGAATGGCGGATTATTTGAGTCAATTGGACGAAGAATGAAACAAGGCGAAATTTGGTATACCAACTTAAATCCTGTTGAAGGAAGTGAACAAGCTGGTTTCAGACCTGTAGTAATTATCAGTGGAAACTTACTTAACCAATATGCCAATGTGGTGATTTGTGCCCCATTAACAACCCAGATCAAAAACTACCACGGAAATCTTATTTTAAACCCAACTTCTGCGAATGGCTTAGCATCAACCTTAGAGGTTTTGACATTGCACGTTCGATCGATATCAAAAAGCAGATTAAAAAAACACGTTGGAACAATTTCAAAATTGGAGTTGAAACAAATTCAAACGTGTTTGAATGAATTATTGACATATTAATTCTTCGAGCCATTTCTATTTTTTACCATTTCTCAAACACGTAATAATACGTTCCATCTCCTCGATATTCGTAGGCTTTGATTTTCTTGGTGCCAATATACAAATTGGTTAACGTTGAAATAGTAACCGTTCCATCTGAATTCGTAAGCGCTGTTATTAAATTTTCATTATAACTGGATTCACTAGTAACATTTTGTTGAATATTCCATGTTCCTCTCAGGGTATCCGACAAGGTATATTTAGTGAGTGAGTTATCCGAATTAAACTCACCTGAGTGACAGCTATATTGCGATGAAACATCGGTGTTGACCAGGGAGTTAAACGGTCTAAAACTTACTTTTTCTATTTTCCATTTCCCTAGAATTTATTTTTTTGGGAATATCAGTGTGAAAGAAGTTCGATTTTCATCTGAAAAAAGCTGAATTTTTGCATTATGCTCGTCCACGATCTTTTTAACAATTGACAATCCTAATCCAGTTCCGTTTTTTGCTTTTTTGGTGCTATAAAACTTTTCAAAAATCTTACCTTGAATTTCCAGTGGAATCATTGGTCCATTATTTTCGACATGAATCATAACTTGACGATCGTTCTGCTCTGACCAAATTTTTATATAGTTACCGTTGTATTCCTTATCAAAAGATTCGATGGCATTTTTCAAAAGGTTTGACCAAAGTTGAAACAAATGAATATCAAAACCTAAAATAGAAACATCGTCATCTACTTGAAAAATCAAATCTGTTTTTCGTTTTATTTCATAATTAAAGATAGTAATAACCGTTGCGATATTGGAACGAAGATCAACCAGAGCTTTTTGATCAGATGGTTTATCTTGAATATAGCTACGCATATCTTGAACCACTTTTGCCGTTCGTTCGGATGAGGCGAGAATGGTATCAATGAATGAACGAATGGATTGAACCTCATAGATCAATTGAAAAAAATGAATGTTATTTTCAGTAAACAAAACAAAGTCTAATTCCGCTGATTTAACCGGTTTAAATCTACACCTCACTAAAGCCTCTAGTAGCTCAATAGAAGGTTTATTTATTGCATACGTATTTTCTAAAAAGACTGAAAACTCCTTCATTTCTCGTCGTTTTTGCAGTCCCCCAACAAATAATTCAAACGTGTTATTCATTGCCCGATTACACGCAAAATCAAGTTGTTCAAACGTACATACTTTCAATGTCTGCTTAAATAAATTCTCAAGCGTTGAGCGAACGCTTTCAGCTCCCACCTTAATTGATCCAATAGGTGTATTCAAATCATGGGCAATTCCCGATGCTATTTCACCTATAGTAACTAACTTTTCTTGATCACTGATGGTTTTAGCTAACTCCATATTACGTTGAGTTTTAACTTGCACCATTTTTTCTAATTCACGATTGATTTTCTCAATTTTCTCTTTCCCATCCTCAATTTGCATCAAATACTGAACCTCCTCGGTTTGATCAGTTGCAGAACCAACCAGACGAATAAGATTTCCCTGCTCGTCTCTTTCCGCCAATAATAGACATTTCAAATGCCTAATTTCACCTGAATTTTTCTGTATAATTCGGTAATTCATTTCAGCTTTAAAAAGTTCACCTGAATTTACTCTGTCAGAAATTAATACTGCATACTCTTTATCTTCTGGATGGATTGCATTGAGCCAGGCAGCATATAAATCCTTTTCTACTCCTTTAACGATTCCGTATTGCCTATACAAAACTTCGTTCCAATTAACTTGATTATTCTTAGCATTAAACTCCCAAATTCCGATTTCAGCATTATCTGCAATGAGTTGATAACGCGAATTAATGCGTAAAATTTCTTCTTTAGACTCAACCTCATTGGTAATATCACGTTGTAATGCAATAAAATTAATGTGATTTCCGGCATCATCAAAAATCGGAATAACCTCAAGCTGGTTGTAATAAAGAGAATTGCTTTTCGTTTTATTAATAAGGGTTACCTCGACTTGTTCTTTATTTGCCAGCTTTTCTCTAAGCAGAGATATCTTTTCTTGATCTGAATTTTCAGTCTGTAAAAAATCTTTTGGCTTTTTACCTTTAATATCCTCTAGAGAGTAACCTGTTATCGTCACAAATGCATCATTCACCCATTCAACTTCTCCCCATTTATTAGAAATAATTACCCCATTTTTTGTTTTGGTAGCTATGAGCGAAAGTTTCTTTAATTCTAATTGAGATTGAGAGATTTGCTCAATTTGATTTTGAATTTTATCTGTTTTTAATCGATTGATAAATAAGGAAAAAACTTGCTGTGCGAAGATTGAAAACACATTCTTTTCACGCGATGAAATTTGTTTGTAAAGTGGTGCACTACCCTCTGTTACCCAGCTCATCACCAACACCCCTCCGCCAGATTCGCGATCAATTTGACTGAAGAATAAACCATCTTGAACTTCGCAATCAATGGATGGTACATTCGATGATTTTTTATTAAAAATCAGGGTCTTACCGCTAGAATCATATAGTTTTCTGTCAAAATAGTCTTTTAATTCTATTTTTTTTTCGTCTTCATCGAAACAGCACCCCTCGCAGGCCAATATTACCTTTATGTCATTTTGTGGGCAGTAAAAAAAGACCATCCCAGCCTCAAGTTCTAGTATATCAATCAAAGATTCTCCGACAAGTTCAGCAAAAGAATTATCTGACAAATCCTTCAGCGCCATCTGATTGAAATCGTTGAGACGTTTATACAAGACCAATTCATGATCTAGTTTGTCGCGCGTATTAATTAATTCTTGCTCAACACCCGAGAACTGAGTAACCCTGAGTTCTAGTTCCTGATACTTTTGAAATAAGGAATCGTAATTTTTTTCTGTTCCCACCATTCAAATTTATCCTCTGTATATGACGTATAGTGCGGTTGTATAATTGTGATATGTGTTTTTTCCACCTAATCGAGCAAACTCACCAAATCCATACATACCAAGCCAAGGTGGACATTCGCCATTTACATAAAACGGAATTTGCATTTTACCAACTAACTCTTCTTTGATGATTCTATTAAACAAAAACCTACCTCTTGCCAAGCAGTCAGCGTGAAAAACGGCAACGACCTCTCTTTCTCCGATTCTTGTAACCATATCATTTACCATACGATCCATTTCCGAGAATATTAAGTCCTCATCGCGTTTCGTTAACCAAAGCTCAGTCCCAACAGGACAGGTGGTAGCATAATGCATGTGTGAACCCTCATGTTTCGTTACTACCCTCAATAAATGTTCATTTCCATATTCTTTGGCAAGTCCTGGGCTCAGTTTTTCCCCTAAAGCTCCGATAGGAATAGAATCTCCACATGTTGAGTCTGCGGGTAAACCAAGACGGTTTAAATACTCTTCCCAAGCTGGTTTATTATTAAATTCCTCGATAATGTTTCCTGTAGACTTTGTAACAACCAATGGCTCTCCCACCGCAACAAAACCATGAGTTGCCTGAGTATCAACCTTCAATGATGGATCGCAGAAACCAACCATAAAAGCTCCATGTTCTGTAACTTGATTATCAACACCTTGGTAATTGACAAATCCTTTCATGTTATCTGCAGATGTGGCTCCAAAAATTGTTACTTCTGAACCAAATACTTCCTCCATCCCACGAATACATGCATCATCATCGATATCAATTCCCGAGGCAAGAAAATAAATCATATTTATACCATCGCATTGAGATTTCAAGCTATGTGCCATTTCCTTTGATTTAACATAGGAATTATAACCAAAAATACCATCCGTACTTGCGATTTTAAACTCTGTACCTTTAATTGCCATTAACGCAATATCCTTCATTGATTCACTTACGCCTTCTTTCCCAACAACGCCGCAACAAG
>CAMAQX010000182.1 GCA_945860455.1 Lishizhenia tianjinensis | reverse complement strand
AATTACTTTTTAATTTCAATCTTGTTTTTTGCCCTAAACTTGATTAATTTACTTCCTTTAGACCCTTTGGATGGTGGACAATTATTTAAACTTCTCTTGCGAAAAAACTCGGATCTTTTCTTATTGATCTTTTCGTTTACTTCCTCGATGATATTGATTCTTTTGGGCTTGTATTTAGAAAATTGGTACCTGACTATTTTTGGTTTTTTTATGGGATTCCGTGTTCGAAACATGCAACGAAACTATATTATTCGCAAATGCCTGAAGCAAGAGAATATCAATTACATAAAGGATTATACTGATCTAACAAACCAAGAATATTCCCAAATCAAGGAGGTTATTTTAGAGAACTCTAAATCGCTAAAAAAATTTAAAGACATGGATGAAGGAGACGATGCGGATAGATTGGTTGCACAAGAGGTAAATTCAATTTTAGTGGTTCCCATGCAGATGAACGCTTCTTGGTGGTTGAAATTACTGATTTTACTTTTTTGGATTGCGTCCTTTATTCTTCCTGTTTATTTCATTACTCAAATTGATTCTGGTGTTTTTGATTATGGTATTTTCACTAAATGAGAAAGTTTTCTTTTTGCATGAGTCCGGCTCCGGAGTCATAAAATCAGTCTTGACGGGAAATAGATACCTCGTGGAAAATGAATCGGGTATTGAACTTGTTATGTACAGTCATGCTTTGGTAAAGATTCATAGTGAAGAATACTCCTCAAAAATTGTTATTAAAGATTTTGTTCCTGTCAAGCCAAAATCAAAGGAATCAAAAGAAGACCCTGAAATTGATTTACACATAGAGGAATTAATCGATCATTACAACAAGAGGTCTAATTTTGAGATATTACAATGTCAAATTAGGCATTTAGAAAATTTTGTTCATCGGATGCTTTCGCGCAATTGTCGTCGTTTTGTCGTTATTCATGGCGTTGGTGAAGGAGTTTTAAAAAATGAAGTGCGCATGACCCTGAGAAAATACCCAGGAATTACCGTGCGAGATGCGAATGCTCAAAAATATGGAAAAGGGGCAACTTTAGTTGAAGTAAATTATAATATGCGATAAGGCTCAATCCTTTTGAGTAATTTTGTACCATGTCTATTCAAGAAAAACAACAAGCAATTATCGATGAATTCCTCGTTTTTGACGATTGGATGGATAAATACGAATATATAATCGATTTAGGCAAAGAATTACCGCGCATTGATGAGGATAAAAAAACTCCCGATCGTATAATCGAAGGTTGTCAATCACGTGTTTGGTTAGATTCAATGTATGTTGATAATAAACTTTCTTTTCATGCGGATTCTGATGCAATTATTACGAAAGGAATTATCGCTTTACTCATACAAGTTTTAAATGATGAAACCCCCGAAAACATTGCATCCGCAAATTTGTTCTTTATCGACGAAGTAGGTTTGACGGAACATTTATCACCTACCCGCGCAAATGGATTGCTAAGTATGGTGAATCGAATGAAAATGGATGCAATTAAACTACTGAAATAGTTGAATATGAAGGAAATGGAAGATAAAATAGTGACAATGCTAAAATCAATTTATGACCCCGAAATTCCGGTGGATATTTATGAATTGGGTTTGATTTATGAAGTGAAAATTGATAAAGAAAATCAAGTTCAGATTGAAATGACCTTAACATCACCTAATTGCCCTGTCGCAGAATCTCTCCCCAAGGAAGTAGAAAATAAAGTTGAAACCATTGATGAAGTTGTTTCTTGCAAAGTGAATATTGTGTTTGATCCACCTTGGGACAAAGATATGATGAGCGAAGAAGCGAAATTAGAATTAGGATTTTTATAATATGAGAAGAGTTGTTGTAACAGGTTTGGGTGCCTTGACACCAATCGGAAATAATATCGAAGATTTCTGGAACAATTTATTAGATGGCAAAAGTGGGGCGGCCCCAATAACAAAATTTGATTCTTCCAAACATAAAGTACATTTTGCCTGCGAATTAAAAGATTTTGATCCAAAACCTTTTTTTGAACCAAAAGAATTCAAAAAAATTGACCCTTTTTCCCAATATGCCCTTATTACTGCTGAAGAAGCAATTCAGGATTCAAAACTGGATTTATCAAAGATCAACAAGGACCGTGTCGGAGTAATTTGGGGTTCTGGAAATGGTGGAATTCAAACTTTTCAGGATCAAATGATGGAATTTTGTAAAGGAGACGGAACTCCTCGGTTTACTCCCTTTTTTATTCCCCGAATTTTGGTGGATATTGCATCCGGTTGGATTTCAATAAAATACGGTTTTAGAGGAGTGAATTTTTGTCCGGTTTCTGCGTGTGCAACTTCCACTACCGCTATAATTGAAGCGTTCAATTACATTAAATGGGACAAAGCAGATATCATAGTTACCGGAGGATCTGAAGCGGCTATTAATGAATCTGCCATTGGTGGATTTTCTTCTGCCAAAGCACTTTCCACTCGAAATGATAGTCATGAAACTGCTTCTCGACCGTTTGATGTTTCACGAGACGGTTTTGTCATGGGAGAGGGAGCAGGGGCCTTGATATTGGAAGAATATGAACACGCGATAAAACGAGGAGCTAAAATTTATGCAGAAGTGGTTGGTGGTGGAATGGCAGCAGATGCCTATCATTTAACAGGAACACATCCAGAAGGCGATGGAGCTGTACTTGGAATGAACGAGGCATTGAGAGAAGCCGGAATTCATGCAGACCAAATTGACCATATTAATATGCATGCTACATCAACTCCGCTTGGAGATATGTCTGAGTTGATAGCCGCTAAACGTGTTTTTGGAGAACGCAAATCTTTGGCAATATCAGCGACTAAGTCCATGACGGGGCATTTGTTGGGCGCTGCAGGTGCTATTGAGGCAATTGCAACCGTATTAGCATTGAAGGAACAAAAAGTACCGCCAACTATCAATACAACTGAGATAATCCCTGAATTTTCAGAATCTTTTCATTTTCCAATGGGTACATTTGAGGAGAAGAAAATGGAATACGCCATGAGTAATACCTTTGGTTTTGGTGGTCATATTGCAACATTGGTGCTTAAAAAAATATAATTTTCAGGTTATTTACATTCCCTAGTTGATGAGTTGTTTGAAAGGCGCTCGTTTGCATCTACTTGGATTGTAACTTTATCAAGTGATAGAATTGAAACATATTTCGCTTGAGTTTTCAAGGCCAGTTTTAAAAGAGGTGAATTTAACACTTGTTCCGGGAGAAATACTCGGAATTGTGGGTAAGAGTGGCGCTGGTAAATCAAGTTTAATGGCTGTCTTAGCTGGTAAATTAACCCCGCAAATTGGTGATATAATTTATAATGGGAAGATATTGCCACCCGCCAATCAATTATTAATACCAGGATATCCATTTGTTCAGTTGGTGGAACAGCAATTTGCTCTTGATTTGTATCATACAGTATTTGAAAATATTCATCTGAAAGCCTCTCATTTAGCTTTTGATAAAAGAGATTCCTGGGTGAACAAACTAATTGGGATTTTAGGGCTGAAAAAAGTGATCAATCAACAGGCGATTACTTTGTCAGGTGGCGAGCAACAACGATTAGCAATAGCACGCGCTTTGGCTACAAAACCGTTGATTTTATTGTTAGATGAGCCCTTTGCACATTTAGATGAGTTATTAAAATCTAAACTGCAGCGGCATTTATTGAAAATCAATCAAGAAACGAATTGCTCCATCGTTTTAGTTTCTCATGATGGAATGGATTTATTGTCTGTTTCTGATTCAATTATACAATTAAAAAACGGTAGGATTTCTAAAAAACGAAAACCACAAGAAATTTATTTTAATCCAAAAAATAAAGAAGAAGCGGAACTTTTTGGTCCTTGGAATCGAATTGAAATAAATGGTGAATTGAAAACCTTTAGACCAAATCAATATCAACTTGTTCCTTCGGGCGGATTGGAAATTCAATCGGTGGAAGCTTTATTTAAAGGCTCCTTTTTTGAAAACAAATGTATGGTTGGTAATAAACCAGTAATTTTACATTCGAATCAGCCACTTCAAAAAGGAATCCAATTTATTTTCAATGCATAAGATAAAGACAAGAGCTATTTTCATTTATTCGCTTGCTAAAGAGACAATTCAGAGTTTTTTAGAAGAAAAAGCGTTTTTTCATGGAGCAGCATTGGCTTATTATGCTCTGTTCTCCTTGTTTCCGTTACTTTTTTTATGTGTTTCACTCTTGGGTAGATACCTAGGTGAAGAATTAATCTTGCAAGTAATAAGTGAATTTCTTGTTGAAAAAGTGGGACTAACCAATGTAGATGAGATCATGAAAATTGTTGGGAGTTACAACCTGGATAAAGGAAGTGTGGTGATGGAATTAGTTGGATTAGCTGTTATTCTGTTTGCAAGCTCAGGGTTTATTCATTCCCTAAAAAATAGTATTAACGAGTTTTTTAATGTTCAAAAGGCGAAGCTAATAGGAAGAAAGGCGATTAAGGTGAATTTGATAGAGAAAATGCTATCCTTTCTTTTTTTAGCTGTTTTTGCCTCGATATTTTTAGTTATCTATTTATTTCATTCGTTTAGCTTTACATTAATTCATTATTTTTTTAATGAAAATTCGTCATTTTTGATTCTCATTCTCCATTTTATGGATCACGTAATTTCAATTCTGTTGAATTATCTTATTTTCTTGTTATTGTTCAAGTATTTACATAACGCAACTGTTACTTGGAAAGCCGCTTCAATGGGAGCATTGGTAACTTCTGTACTCTTGTATTTAGGACAACTCATACTCAAATATTACTTGTTGAATGTGTTTACGCTCGGTTCTGCTGGTATTGCCGGAAGTTTATTTATTTTCCTAGCGTGGGTTCATTATTCCTCTCAAATTATTTTTGTTGGGGCTAAATTCACCTATACCTTTTCAAAACGAATTGGTCAACCGATAACATTAAAATAAGTGAACAAAATTGAACTATAGGTGTTTAGAACTAGTAATTAAAAAAAATATTCATGCGTCAATTGTTATTTCTGGCTTTTTTGATACCTTTTGTTGCCTTCAATCAGTCTGGTATTATAAAAGGAAAAGTATTACAAGCCGGAAATGGTTTGCCTATTGAATTGGCCAAAATTCAAGTGGTTGATCAACAAAAAGGGGCGTTATCAAATGAAAATGGTGACTTTGAATTGGTAGGTCTGGCTCCAGGTGTATATTCATTTAAAGCATCAGCTTCTGGATTTAAAGAAATGGTAATCAACGAAATAACTGTAACAAACGCTCGAACCGTTAC
>CAMAQX010000181.1 GCA_945860455.1 Lishizhenia tianjinensis | reverse complement strand
CAATCTAAAAATTTCTGGTACCAAGAAGCTTTTGCTCCAAACATCATGGAGGCTTTACGGCTCAATTTAACATGATATGAATAAATCAGCCCAATCATTGAAGTTTGAATAGTGCCTTGTCCTTGTTGGTCATGCATCGCCAAAACGCCAATTCCTCCACTTACGTTTTTAGCGTAGGTATCATAAGCTGCTGCATAGGTCACATAATTTCCCGTTAGCTGTGGCCATTCATTTCTGTAATTCATAGCCAATCGCGGGCATCCATGAGATCCGGCTAGTGCTGGATTTAAGTAAACCGGATTCGAATAGAATTGAGTAAACGTAGGATCCTGAGCAAACAGCTTGATAATTGATAAACTGAAAATTGTGCTAAATAAAATCTTTTTCATAACGATTATTTTATACGAATGTAACGACGAGGAGTCCGACTAACTTTTGAATTAATAGTAATACCTAACTGGTGAGAGATTGCTCGATATCCTAATAATTGAGAATGGGTATTATCAAATTGGTAGGTCACAGAGAATTTTTGTAATCGAAGTCCTAAAGAAACAGCTAGATTACTTTTAGAAGACACAGCTCCACCAAAAGCAAGAGCCTTGCATTGAAAATTGAAACCTCCCCATGCTTCTTTTCTGTTTTCAATTTGGTCGTACATAAAATAAGGTGCGAAGGCAAAATTTCCAGATTTTGATTCGTAATCTGTCCCTGCATACATATTTAAATGTGTCCCTGTTTTGCGCGGGTTTGAAACATTATTTGAATAAATATTATCTTGGTGATGAAGTAAATTATCCATTTGAAGCCCTGCATAAAACCATTTAGAGTGAAGTAGTAAAGACGCGCCAATATCTTTGTACCATAATAACTTACCAATTGGTGTACTACCATCCGGATAAAAGTCAAGTGAGTTCGTTCTATCAATTTCTACCTGATTAATTCCAGATACTTTATTCCCGTCTAGCATTTTATTTCCCATTTTAAAACGTATTGCTGGCTCAATCAAAAACGATCTTGAAAGCGCTATTTTAGGAGAATATACTAGAGCTGTATTCCAATCTTGAATGACTCCATTTGAGTAATAAACATATTTTCCTTGAACGGCAAATCCTGAACGAATGGATTTTGAGTACCAATCTAACGAGAAATTATTTGAAAGTTGTTGATTCTCTTTTCCTACCCACTGAGCTCGAGTTAAAGAGCGAAACCGGGTAGATGAGACGTCTCCTGCTGATGAAAAATTTGCATCAATTTGAGACATTCCCGGAACATGAACTTGATGGTCGCGTGTGTTTTTTAACCCAACGGATTTTTCCATAAATTCATTCAGCTTACTAACAGACTTTTCTAACTTATTCAGTAGAGTAAATTCTTTATTTTTTACGTCCTTATTGTTTTTAGACAGGTTGGTTACCTTTTCTGTGTTTGGTGAAGAAATTAATTGTTTCGTTTCATCTGTATTGACGATGGTAACTAATGTATCACTTTCTGTCTGTATAGTTTTTGATGAAGATTCACTATCAGCAACTGAATTAATAGTATTATTATTCAAGGTTAGTTTATCTTCGGTTTCACTATTTGTTTGTAAACAAGAATTTAATAACGAATTTGATAAAGTCGCTGAATATTGAATAGGTTGGTAATTGAATCCGGATAAATTTGGATGGTTTAACGTGTATTTAGAATTTGATACGCTTATTTTTGATGCTGTTAAAGCATGGTTTTGTCTTGTTGAGTAGTTCGCCTTAGAATGCTTGTTGTTTTTTGGGATTGATTGAATGCTTGACTTATTTGATTGGTCATTTGGCCAAATCAAAAACAAGATCAATCCTACGCTTATAGTACCGATTGTACTCCAATAAAATGGAATAATTCTTCTTTTCTTTTTCTCCGGCTGAAGTAATGTATTTTGATCTGGAAATTCGTAGTAGGTAGGCTCGATAGTTGCAGATTTCCAGGCATCCAAATCTAATTCAAGTTCAGGATGATTGAGAATAAAAGCTTCCAATTGAGCTTCTTGTTCAGGACTTAGATTACCCTCAACATACTCAAAAAACCAACGGTCAATATTGGAAAAAGATGGTCCACTCATTGTGTAATGTTCAAATGTTTTAACTGGTTTTTTACTTTGCTTCGTGCACGAAACAAGTAAACTTTTACTTGCGACGGTGAAAGATTTAGTATTTCTCCAATTTCTTCGTAGGCATATCCTTCTAAATCTCTTAGTAGGATTATACTTTTTTGAATCGGTGGAAGAATACTAACGGCTTGGTCAATGACCTGCTGTGATTCATATGGAGAATGATAAAGAACTCCTTGTTCAGGAAGTTCATTATTGGCAACAGAAATCATGCGCTGTCTTCGGTATGAAAAGTTTATCATTGCATTATAGGTGCATGTAAACAACCAAGATTTTGCTTTTGTTACCTCCACTTTTTCACAGTTTAACCATAATTTTTCAAAGGAGTCTTGAATAATGTCTCTAGCATCATCCTTATTTCTAAGGAAACGCACCGCAAAACCGTAAAGGGAATTACTGTGAATTTTTACTATTTCATTATACTCGTGTTTCTCCAATTTTAGCGCTTGTACAGTTAGAACAATTTGAACTTTCAGAAAGTTACAGGTTGTGTAAATTCATTCAAGTAAAAATACAATATTAAAAAGAAAACCCTCTTTTAAATGAATAAAAGTGGGTTTTGAATGAATATTTATTTTGAGCTCAATTAGATTTTTACAAATCGGACAATTTGAATCAATGAATTTGTTTCGATTTTAATCAGGTATGTTCCATTGATCAACTCACTTGCATCAATTGCTATTTTGTCTCCGGTGTAACTTAGTTTTTTAACCGTCTTTCCATGTAAGTCAGTAACTACGATTGTACCTGTTGAAGGAGAATTTAATTTTATTTCAAACAAACCATTTGAAGGATTTGGAATTAATTGAACATCCAATAGGTTATTTTCAGTGATACCTAAATAACCATCTACACCGTCACAATTTTCATCGAATGAATTATCTAAGATTTCTGTAGCCCCTGGATAAATTTGGTTGTTAGCATCATTACAGTCACCAGCAATTGTAGCGTATCCCGCTCCTGGGTCTGAGCATAAACTTTGTCCAATTCCAGTTCCAAAGTTGTCATTATCGGCATCCACAAAATAAGTATTGAAAATCAATCCCTCGTCTATTCCACCAATACAATTATTGTCAATACCATCGCAAATTTCTACGGCTCCTGGATAAATTTGATCATCATTATCATTGCAATCTCCCCCTAGGGTTACAAAACCTGAGCCTGGATTTTGACACAATGATTGACCGTTTCCAGTTCCAATACCATCTCCGTCTTGGTCCGTATAATAGGTCACAAAAGTTAATCCGTTATCAATTCCACCAACACAATCGTTATCCACTCCATCACAAATTTCGACTGCACCTGGGTGTATCGCATTGTTTTGATCATTGCAATCTAAACCGTTAGTTACAAATCCAGCTCCCGGGTTTTGACAAAGTGCTTGTGCCGTTGAAAAATCGCCGTATGTATCATTGTCCAAATCAGAATAATAAGTAACAGGTCCTAAGATTTGAGCATTTAAATCGTCACAATCACCTGGTGTTAATACAGAGCCGATTGTAGAAAGACAGCCAGTATAAGCGGTTGATGAATCGCCTAATAAATCCCCATCCAAGTCTAAATACCAAACAGTAGCTGGATTTAATAATGAATCTAAATCATAGCAATCGGCACTATTGGAAACATAACCAACGGGCATTGAACACGACAATGAGTCATTTGCCAAATCGCCATAACCATCTCCATCTCCATCAGCATAATAAGTTTGAGGAGTAACTGCTAAGATATTTCCGTAAAGTGAAACATCATCCATTCTCCAGGTAGTGGTTGTTCCGAGCATTTCGGTTACATAGAATCTAAATGTCACTTGAGTTAAATTAGCGTGATTTGTTAAATATACGGTGTCATCTAGGTATGCATTCCCTATATTAATTCCAGTGCCAAAATCTAAATCAGCAACAAAATTATCTACACTTGAACGCAAATGCCATACAGGAGATCCCGCTGAAGGGCTCGGTCTAAACTTAAATGCAACACGATCCAAATTTAATGTTTGACAATTCGCTGCATTCACTGAAAATTCATTGTATTGGTTAGCATCAACTGTGGTTGATGTATTCCAACCCGAGCGGTTAAAAACCCCTCCGCCAGCAGAGCAATTAGTCCCTGTCCCACTAAATAATGAAAAAACAGCTCCAGTTGGTTGAGTTGTGACAACGTTGTCTTGGGTTGCACAGTCAGTAGTACCCGTAAATTGATACATTCCAAGATTTAAGGGTGTCAATGGTGCATCGCCCCCATTACAATCTTCATCAATTCCATTCACTGGAATATCTGTTGCCCCTGGATTAATTCCTGAATTAGTATCATCACAATCCGTATTTGTTAATACATATCCAACAGGTTGAGAACAAGCGATCAAAGAATCTGTATTGTTTCCGTAGGTATCTCCGTCTAAATCTGCATAATAGGTTAGAAGAGGTAGATTTTCATCAATTGATCCATTGCAGTTATTATCTATTCCATCGCAAATTTCAGGTGAATTTGGGTTAATAGTAGCCAAAGAGTCATTGCAATCCCCACCAGTTAAAACATAATTTATTCCTGGAGAAAGAATTGATAGTAGCGTGTCATTTCCACCAAATCCATCTTGATCTGTATCTAAAATCCAAGTTAGAATTGCAAAACCTTCATCTGTAAGGCCATCGCAATCATTATCTACATTATCAGCGATTTCCGTTGCATTAGGATTAATTGAAGCAATTGTATCATTGCAATCAGTTGAATTTAAGACGTATCCACTTGGTTGACCACAGTTTGTTATAGAAACATTTACGTTCCCAAATCCATCTTGATCAAGGTCTTGATAAAATGTTCCAGAAGCATTTACATTCGTGTTAGCATCATCACAATCCGTTGAATTTTGAACATATCCTGTTGGTTGGGTACACGATGTTTGAGAAATTAATGCATTTCCAAATAAGTCGCCATCCGTATCTGCATACCAAATAGTGTTTGCATTAATAGCGGCATTTGCATCATTACAGTCGGTGCTGTTCGATACATAACCAGCAGGTTGGCAACAAGATTGTATTGATACAGCTGAGTCACCAAAACCATCTAAATCTGCATCTGCGTACCATGTGATGATTTGAGCGCAAGCAGGGGTAACTGCTGCCCATGTTGAACCAACGCG
>CAMAQX010000180.1 GCA_945860455.1 Lishizhenia tianjinensis | reverse complement strand
AAGAAGCTTTTGAAGCAGAATAAGGGCTGCGCGGATCATAAGAAGTAGACTCAGTAAATAGACCTTCGTCACCCAAACTTCCATAAACCTCATCCGTTGATACATGATGGAAAACATGGTCATCAGTTCCTTTCCAGTAATCCTTAGCTACTTGCAATAGATTTACAGTACCAACCACATTTGTCATTACGAAATCCATTGGTCCTTCTATAGAACGATCGACATGGGATTCAGCTGCTAAGTGAATTACATCGGTAATTTGAAAATTTGAAAACACAGCACGAATTGCGTCAGCGTCAACAATATCCACTTTTTCAAACCGATAATTCGGAAGAGAATCCACATCAGAAAGATTTTGTAAGTTTCCGGCGTAGGTCAGTTTATCTAAATTTACGATTAAGTAATTTGGATAATATTTTAGTAATCTTCGAATCACATGAGAACCAATAAATCCAGCTCCACCTGTAACTAAAACTCGTTTTGAATAATTTTCCATATTACAAACTCCAATATTCTAATTCATGAATTTTGTCTTTGTAAATTCCTTTTACATCCACAAAAATACCTTTGCCTTCTTTTAATAAACCTTTAAAATAATTTTCATTTAGCCCCATATATTCTTTATGGTTTACTGCCACAATAATCGCGTCATAATCATTGGCAGCAGCGGAAATTAACGGCACACCATACTCATGTTGCATTTCGATAGAATCAGCATGAGGATCGATCATGTCAACCTGTACTTGAAATGATTTAAACTCATTGACAATATCAATAACCTTTGAATTTCGAATATCACTCACATCTTCTTTAAAAGTTGCACCCATTATTAAAACCTTAGCCTCTTGAATAATTTTGCCTTGCGCAATGATTTTTTTCACCGTTTGTTTTGCTATGTAAAATCCCATTGAATCATTTACATAACGGCCACTTGTGATTACTTTTGAATGATATCCAGCTTGTTGTGCTTTGTGTGTTAGATAATATGGATCAACACCTATGCAATGTCCACCAACTAAGCCCGGACGGAAAGGCAAGAAATTCCATTTGGTTCCTGCTGCTTCCAACACATCAAACGTATTGATTTTCAGCTTGTTGAATATAATTGATAATTCATTGATTAATGCAATATTTACATCACGTTGTGTATTCTCAATAATTTTTGCTGCTTCGGCAACTTTTATGGTTGGAGCTCTATGAACGCCAGCTGTCACAACTAATTCATACGTTTTTGCAATTTGTTGTAAAGATTCATCACAACATCCTGATGCGACTTTAACTACATTTTGCAATGTATGTTCCTTATCTCCTGGATTGATTCTTTCCGGTGAGTAGCCAACTTTAAAGTCTTGTTTGAATTTTAAACCAGAAATCTCTTCTAATACAGGAATACAGTCCTCTTCTGTACAACCCGGATAAACGGTGGATTCATAAACCACATAATCCCCTGATTTCAATACTTGACCGACTGTTTTACTTGCACCAAGAAGTGGTTTAAGATCCGGTAAATTAGCATCATCAATGGGAGTAGGAACTGCAATAATGAAAAAGTTAACATCTCGTAAATCTTCAATATTTGCAGAGAAAGTGATATCGCATCCATCAAAATCTGACGCTACCAACTCATTACTTGGATCAATATTATTTTTCATCATGTCAACGCGTTGTTGGTTGATGTCAAAGCCTACCACTTTTATTTTACGTGCAAATTCCAATGCTATTGGCAATCCCACATACCCCAAACCGATTACCGCCAATTTGGCTTCCTGATTGACCAAGCGATCATAAATTAAATTACTCATATTATTTAGTATAGATTAGTTGTTCATTTCTAACTTTGTAGATACGCTCGATTATATCTACCACTTTCAACCCCTCCAATGCATTCGTGGTTGGTGAAGTTCTACCTTTTAAGGTATTAATAACGTTTGAAATCACATAATTATGGTTAGCTGCAGAGCCTTTATATGGTCCATAATCATTTGCAGGATTTGATTCTTTCAGTGTTGGCATTTCATACCCAGTGATATTACAAACCTCTACTTCATTCATATATTGACCACCAATTTTTACACTTCCATTCTTACCAATAATGGTCATTGAAGACTCCAAATTTTGATTGGCAACAGCCGTGGAATAATTCAAGGATCCCATACCACCATTAATAAAATTGAAATTCACAAATCCCGAATCTTCAAAATCTGTTGTGTCTTTGTGATTAAAATCAGCAAATTTCCCTTGTATATTGTCAATATCACCAAAAAGCCAATACATAATGTCGATGAAGTGAGAAAACTGAGTGTACAACGTACCGCCATCCAAATCTTGGGTTCCTTTCCAACCACCTGCTTTGTAATAGCGCTCGTCTCTGTTCCAATAACAATTTAATTGAACCATATATATTTCGCCAAGAATTCCATTGGAAACAACTGATTTTATCCATTCTGATGGCGGTGAATATCTATTTTGCATAACACAAAATACTTGTCGAGAAACTTGAAGTGCTTTAAAAATTAACTCTTCACAACTACTTTTAGATAAGCCCATTGGTTTTTCACAAACAACATGTTTTTTAGCTTCCAACGCTTTCAAAGTTTGTTCAGCATGCAATCCATTCGGTGTACAAACATTTACAACATCAAACTCAAGACCGCTTGCAAGAAGTTCTTCAACAGTTTTAAAAAAAGGAACATCGAAATCAGTTGCACCGCACTCCTCTTTTGAACGAACATCAACCATTGCTATCAACTCACCTTCAGCATCTCTTCGAATCATCTCAGCATGGCGTTTTCCAATATGGCCAGCACCAACGACTGCAAATTTTATTTTATTTCCGTTAGTCATATTATATTTTTCTTACTTGATTATCAATTAGTTCATATTTGTCATTTGATTCAGGACAGATCGCAAATCCACTTTCATCAAAATTTAAGCGATGTCCATACTCACTCATCCAACCAATTTGTCTTGCTGGATTTCCAACAACCAATGCATAAGCTGAAATGTGTTTAGTTACGACCGACCCTGCACCAATAAACGCATATTCTCCGATATCATGGCCACATACAATGGTTGCATTTGCACCGATACTTGCCCCTTTTTTAACGGTTGTTTTAGAGTACTGTCCTCTTCGATTGACACCACTTCGCGGATTTGTAACATTGGTAAATACCATGGAAGGGCCTAAAAAAACATCGTCCTCACATACCACACCTGTATACAAGGATACATTGTTCTGAACCTTCACATTGTTCCCCAAAATTACATCAGGAGAAACAACAACATTTTGACCAATATTACAATTTTCACCTAAGACACAATTCGACATAATATGCGAAAAATGCCAAATTTTGGTGCCTTCTCCGATTGTACAACCATCGTCAACAATCGCTGATTCATGTGCAAAATATCCCATTACTTTATTATATATTTATCAAAATTATAATGATCTGTTTCCTCAAGTTCGTCTTTAGTTAATGTCTGAAAATAAGCGTAGGTTCTTTTCAATCCTTCAGCTCGATCTATTTTTGGCTCCCAATTTAATAAAGCTCTTGCTTTAGAAATATCCGGCTGTCGTTGCTTGGGATCATCAACCGGTAAATCTTTATAAATAACCTTTTGTGAGGTACCTGTTAATTTTATTATTTCTTCTGCAAACTGCGAAATTGTAATTTCAGATGGATTTCCCACATTAACTGGTTGAGCATAGTCTGAATGAAGCAAACGGACAATACCTTCAACCAAATCATCCACATAACAAAACGAACGAGTTTGAGATCCATCTCCAAAAATAGTAAGATCTTCTCCTCTCAGAGCCTGACCAATAAAAGCAGGGAGAACGCGCCCATCATTTAGCCTCATGCGAGGACCATATGTATTGAAAATTCGCACTATTCTCGTCTCTATTCCATGGAAATTATGGTAAGCCATTGTGATTGCCTCCTGAAAACGTTTTGCTTCATCGTAAACACCACGCGGACCAACGGGATTAACGTTACCCCAATATGATTCCGTTTGTGGATGGACAGTTGGATCGCCATAAACTTCAGAAGTTGATGCAATTAACACTCTTGCCCCTTTGGCTTTTGCCAAACCTAAGCAGTTGTGAATGCCCAAAGAACCAACTTTCAATGTTTGAATAGGAATCTTCAGGTAATCAATTGGACTTGCTGGAGAAGCAAAATGAAGAATAAAATCTAATTTTCCAGGAACGTGTATAAATTTAGAGACATCATTATTATAAAATTCAAATTGCTCTAATTTGAAAAGATGTTCAATATTTTTTAAATTACCTGTAATTAAGTTATCCATTCCGATAACATGAAAACCATCACGAATAAAGCGATCACATAAATGAGACCCCAAAAATCCAGCCGCGCCTGTAATTAATATTCGTTTCATTTATTGTTGAATTAAATTTCGGCCAATACTACTGTAATAAAATCCTTTATCCGACATCTCGTCCATTTCAAATAAATTTCTACCGTCAAAAATCACATTATCAGCCATTTTATCTTTCAATTTATCAAAATCTGGATTTCTAAAGATTCCCCACTCCGTGCAAATAATTAGAGCGTCCGCATTGGTAAGCACGCTATATTCATCTACAGCAAAATGAACGGTATCTCTGTAAATCTCTTTCACATTTGGCATTGCTTCTGGGTCATAAGCAGAAATAATTGCTCCTTCTCCTAACAAGGCATCGATAAGAAATAAGGCTGGCGCTTCACGAATATCATCTGTATCCGGTTTAAATGCCAAGCCCCAAATGGCAATTCTTTTCCCCTTCATATCCCCTCTAAAAAAGTTTTTGATTTTTGGGAACAAGATTGTTTTTTGGGCTTGATTCACCTTCATCACAGCTTCCAAAATTTGAAAAGTGAAATTATTTTCGTTCCCTGATTTAGCTAATGCTTGAACATCTTTGGGAAAGCAAGATCCACCATATCCGATTCCAGGAAATAAAAATCGTTTACCAATTCGACTATCCGAACCAATTCCTATGCGAACTTTGTCTACGTCTGCACCCACTAACTCACAAAAGTTGGCAATTTCATTCATAAATGTAATTTTGGTAGCCAAAAAGGAATTAGCAGCATACTTGGTTAATTCTGCCGATTTTTCATCCATAAAGTAGATCGGATTCCCTTGTCGAACAAAAGGCTTATACAATCGCTCCATAACTTTTTGAGCCCGATGATCTGATGTGCCTATTACCACGCGATCTGGCTTCAAGAAATCACTTACGGCAAATCCTTCGCGTAAAAACTCCGGATTGGAAACTACAGC
>CAMAQX010000179.1 GCA_945860455.1 Lishizhenia tianjinensis | reverse complement strand
ATTTACTAAAGCATCTTCATTTTTTGCAACTACCAGAGTTCCGGTAGTATGTTTGTCAATACGATGCACAAGACCCGGTCTCATTTTCGATAAACTGGAGGGTATGGGCAATTGATCAAAATGATATATCAACGCATTTACTAAAGTTCCTCTGTAATTGCCATATCCAGGATGAACAACCATATCTGCAGGTTTATTCACCACAACAACGTCGGAATCCTCATAAACAATGGTTAAAGGAATATTTTCTGCAATGAGTTCGAATTCTCGAACAGGATAAGGTAAAACAATTGACACCTCATCAGCGGGTTTAACTTTATAATTTTGTTTAACTTTTTGAGTGTTAACAACAATGTTTCCGTTTTTTGCAGCAGATTGTATTTTGCTTCTTGAAGTATTTGGCATTCGGTCCAAAAGGTACTTATCAATTCGTACCATTTCCTGTCCCCTATCAACAATGATTTTGAAATGTTCGAATAATTCTTCCTCTTGATCCTGTTCTAGAGGAAATTCTTCATTTATCATTGTTTTATAATTTTACACACTTTATTTGATAGTTTTGGCAATGTCAGGTAATATAATCCCGATGACAAATCATATAAATTAATCGAACTATCCATACCAGTCTGAAAAACTTGACCAATTGAATTCATTAGCTGATACTCTCCAAAATAGTCATTCCCATTCAATCGGAAATTCAAAATGCCATTCGTGGGATTGGGGAAAACAACAAATTCAGTTACTTTAGATATCTCATTAATTCCTATTGTCGCATCAAGAGCAGTTGAAAAAATCGGTCGAATCATAGCGGAACCAGGAAAAGGAGATGTCAGCCATGTAAAACCAGCATCAACACTATATCGAATTTTTGATGAATTATCAATATTTCGGTCTAAACCAGCATTTAAACGTTCGGCATCTAATTGCCTCCATCCTACATGAAACTTGGCACCAACGGGAATTTTCATTGTGTCTAAAAAATAATATATGTGAAATCCATTCATGCCATTCACATACGTTGGATTTCTTGGAAAAAAAACGTTGTCTTCATATAATACATTTCCGGGAACACCCGCATTATCATCCCAAACTGTAACCAAAAAAATCTTATCTGAAACATCAGTAACAGATGGCACAAAATGAATACTAACACCAATAAGAGAATCTGGTTGATAAGTATTATATTCAATTGCCAATCTTGCTTGCGCTCCTGTTGGTCCAAATGCTGCCTCGGCTGAACCATCATCATAACTGTAATAATTTGAGAAATTTTGATAGAAAACTGTTGAGTCGTTAATGGTTAAATTTGGAAACTGAGCAGAAGCACTTGCTTTCACCTCAAAGAGTTGTTCATCACCTAATTTTAACCTATCAAATTCGTAGCCATTGGAACAGTCATTATAGGAAAGGTGAGTGGTTCTTGGTTGATAATTAATATTTGATTCAGCCATAACAAATCCAGGTAATACAAATGCTCCTTCTTGAACTGAATTGTATAAAACATCAACTACTCCATTCTGATAATTCTCGGGATTAGGGCTTCCATTATGCAATTTTATAATTAACGAATCAGTCATTTTATTACTGGTACTTTCCTTATAATGATCCCATGGGACTGAAGTATATGTTTTAAGCAAAGAGTTCAATGGATAAACAAAAGCAAAATCTTTGAAAAGGGTGTCATCTATTGCAGACAAAGCCCTTACATGAACATAATCAATGTGAAAATGATCCAAACTTCCGGCTAACGAACCGTAATTTCGAAAACGGAATTGAAAACCATTATGGTAAAAACTAGTATCATCTAATCGAATATGAACCGCTCTAAATGGATGCACAGTATCACCGGCAATCGACCAAACTTGTTTCCAATCGCTTTGTAAAGGTGCATAAAATTCCAAAATCAATGAATCTCCTGTTTCTGGAATATCTCCCAATCCCTCTGGCTGATATAAAAAAGAAAAATAGATTGAATCTGCTGCTGTATTTGCACTCAGATCTAATGGTTTGGATGTTAATTCGTCTGCAAAATTAGTTGCTATTGTTCCAATTTGATATGGAAATCCATTCTCATCTAGACCATCAAAGGTTACTACACCTAATGAACGAGGATCCAAGGCAAGCCGGTAATTGTGATAGGCATAAGAGTCCATCCAATGGTGAGCAAGATCGTTAATAGGTTGAAAAAAAATACGTGCAGAATCTTGATAATAAGGAGGATTAACGACCCAAACAGTATCAATCAGATTTAACGGCTCGCCAATAGTATCAAAAAGATAAAAGGGAGGATACAAGTTCATTAATGTATTTTGAACTGGAAAGATTGATAAATCTGACACGCGCACTTGAACTGGTGAAAATAACGAATCTTCAAAAGTATTGGTTGCAATGTCATATTTACGTTTGAATGTAATTTGATTCGTAAAGTACAGATTGTTTGGTAATGGTTGATATGTAACCGGGTCTGTTAACTGATAATACAATTCAGAAGTTACTCCAACTGCGTTAAAATCACCCAAATAGGTTTGAAATTTGTTGGTTGAAAAATCATCAAAAAAAGGCAGTTGTAATGTATCTGGGATAAAAACAAATGAACTATCAAACGTAGTGCCTGTCGTTTTTAAATCATGGTTGATTTTTGTAAGGCTCCCATTTTGCGTTATTGGACCGACCTCTATACCTTGCGAAATTCCATCAAAAAACAAGAAGTAAAATATAATCGTACAAGAAATTGAATTAAAGAGTTTCATCTGTTCTAAACGAAAAATTATTTAAAAAATTATACGGATAAAGACTAATCATTATTTTTCGCTGGATCCTTTTTTGTCTTCTTTTCTAATTCCTCGCGTTCTTTTTTTATTAATTCTTGATTAGATTTTGAACGATTCATTTTTTCTTCATCTACCTCCGGACTCATAGATCCTGTAAAAGTAATGACTGATGATTTAGACAACTCTTTTCCTCTAGAATATTCAGGACTTTGAGAAATAACAATTGCCGCCATTGTATCCGCCTTGGTTTTACAATCCGTACAACCGTATTCATATTTGAACCCAATTTCTTCCAGCGTTGAAATTGCATCTGAAACAGTCATCCCATATAAATCAGGGATTTTTTCAGCATCTTCCTCAACAAATTCACCCACATAAATCGTTATGGTAGCACCAACAGGAAGTAATGTTCCATAAACAACTTTTTTTCCTTTATACAATTGGTCAACGACAGTTCCACTAGCATCTTCTGCCACTGGACGGTAACGAATAATATATTTTAACCCGCGATTTTGAAGAATACTTGCAGCAAATCGCTGTGACTTATTAATCAAATTTGGCACCTCCACTAATTTCTGTTTTTTGGAAACTCTAAGACCAATAATCCTTCCTGGTTTAACAAAAATCGTTGTCACTTTACTTGGGCCCGGTGTTTGTTCTAACACAGTTCCATTCGGTTTTTTGGGGTCATAAATAGAATCAATAATTTGATATTTTAATCCTGATTCTTCCAGAATTGTTTTAGCGTCATTCGAGTTTTTCCCAACGATATTTGGAACTTCAATTTTTTCTCCATGATTCGTGGACCAATTTAAAATGAACATTGTTCCAAAAACAACCGTTAAATAAAATAAAACAACTAATCCCAAGTGTTTGAAAAACCTCCGTGATTTTATAAATTCCCAAAATGAAATTAAAAATGTTGATTTACTCATAATTAAACAAAAGTAATGAAAAGATTAAAACCGTGAAACTTGATTAACGATTTTAGAAATTTGGAGAGAGCATGTGTGTTTTGTAAAAATCTTCGATATACTGAACAGCCTCCTCGGCAGTATCCGCAACAAAAATCATTTTCATATCATCTGGTGCAATATTATGCTCAGCTTTCAACATTACTTCTTCCACCCACAATAACAAACCAGACCAGTACTCTTTCCCAATAAAAACAACGGGTCTTTTGGCGATTTTCTTTGTTTGAATTAATGTTAGCGCCTCAAAAGCTTCATCCAACGTCCCGAAACCACCAGGTAACACTACAAAACCTTGAGAATATTTCACGAAAATCACTTTACGAACGAAAAAATAATCAAATTCCAAATTATGTTCCTGATCAATATAAGGATTGTGGTTTTGTTCGAATGGTAAATCAATATTCAATCCTACGGATCTTCCTCCTCCTTCTTGCGCACCTTTATTCGCTGCCTCCATAATTCCTGGCCCACCTCCTGAGATAATACCAAAACCCGCTTCAGCTAATTTTTTTGATACATCCGTTGCTAGTTGATAATACGGATTGTCTTTTTTTGTTCGCGCTGAACCAAAAACAGAAATACACGGGCCAATTTTTGCCATGCGATCATAAGCCTCAACAAACTCAGACATAATTTTAAAAATTGACCAACTGTCATTGCTTTTTATGTCATTCCAATCCTTTCTAATTTTATTCATTCAATTTGTGTTAATTCCACATAAAATTAAGCTATTTTTGACTGTGAAACGACCCCATTTTCAAAATCTTGTGGTTTTTTATCTACTTATGAGTATGGAAATCTTATTTTCAAGTACTTCTATTGCTCAGTCTAAATTTTTTCAACCCGCAAAAGAACCAATAAAAAAAAGAATTTGGTTAGTTACAGGTATTCATGCATATACAGAAATTGGCTCGTTTGCAGTTCTTTATCCCGTTTGGTATGCGCAAAGTGCGAGTTCCAATTTTCATTTTTTTGATGATTTTGGAAATTGGGGAAACGTAGACAAATATGGTCATGCCTATACAGCTTACCAGCTTTCGAAAGTAAGTTCTGACTTTTATCAGTGGGCTGGTGTACCGAAAAAAAAGTCTGCTATTATTGGGAGTTTGGTTGGCCTAAGCTATCAATCAACACTTGAAGTTTTTGATGGATTTAGCAATGGGTATGGTTTCTCTTGGGGAGACATGCTATTTAATACGCTAGGTAGTGGAATATATTTATCGCAAGAATGGGCTTGGTCCGAACAAAAATTAATTCCCAAATTTTCATATCACCCAACTAAATTTGCTGCATTGCGACCAGAAATACTTGGGTCAAATCAGGCTGAACGTTTTTTGAAAGATTACAATGGTCAAACGTATTGGTTAAGTTTTTCACCTAAACACCTAGCAAAAAATAGTTTGTTTCCAAAATGGCTTTGCATTTCCGTTGGCTATGGTATTGATGGGCGCCTAGTGGGAGATCAAACATCTTATGCTTCAGCAGATGGCACGACCTATCATTCTAAACAACAATATTATCTTAGTATGGATATTGATTTAAAAAGCCT
>CAMAQX010000178.1 GCA_945860455.1 Lishizhenia tianjinensis | reverse complement strand
ACTTTCCAATAATATGTTGTGCTCGGTGAAAGAGCAGTAGAGTTGAAAGACGTACCGGCTTGAGAAGTTGAAACACGCGCAATTGCAGATTGATTGGTAACATCTGTTTGATTGGTAGATAAATAAACATCATACGAACTTGTGTTTGCACCTGCAGTCCAAGTTAACGTAGGAGCCAAGGAAACGCCCGTGGCAGCATTTGCTGGTGCGGTTAGCGTTGGACAAGTTGCTGGGGGTGGTGTCCATCCAAAACGCATGTTAGGTCGGGTTGTTCCCGAAGTTCCACTAATTGTTGTACTACTACAAATACCAGTTGCATCTGCATTTCTCCACCTTGACCATGTTCCTGTACCTAAACCTGATGTTGTCCATTGTGTACTTGCGTTAGTAGTATAGGCTGTATTATTAAAACATGTTTCCACGACTAAGTTACTAGTACCATTCCAAGTAAATGGTGTTTGGAAATTAATTTGATTCCAGCCAGTTGTTGGATTATAATTTAAAACTGCAGTTGATGCAACTAATCCCGTTGTTACATAAGCTGAACCGATTGGATTCGTAGAAGTTGTAGTGTATACTTTAATAGAAAAACCTGTATGTGATGTGGCTCCATTATCAGTTACTACATTAAAGCCGATAGAGGACATTGACGCATTTGCAGTAATACCAGAAGCTGTTAATTGTGCCGCTGTTACAAAAAACTGATGTCTTGCTCCCATATAATATTGGCCAAATGGGGCAGGATAAGTCGTTGTAGCGTTAGATGCAGTACCATTTCCTACAATAGAAAAAGTCTGTCCCCAAACATTTCCAATACCCACCACAAATAGTGCGAGGGCGAGGGCCATTGATTTAATAAATAGAGTTGATCTGCTCGAGGAGCTAGGTCGGTTAGGAGTTGAGCTCCCGGATAAATTGTAACTTTTTTTCATAGTTGTAGGATTTAAGGATTTATTTTTAGAAACAGAATTTCTATTTTTTATTGCTAAAGAGGGGTTAAATTGAGTAACAGTCCCCTCCCGACTGTTCGAGAGAGACGTTTGTTTTTGAGCTGAATTGTTCATAGTTTCCATAGTTTAAAGCTAACTTAAATTAAAACTTCCTTATAAAATCGATACTTTTTCCATTCTATTCTTTGAGTGAATATTGGGTTAGTTTCAATTACTATTTGGTTATTATTCATTATAAAATACACGTTTTAACAGTGGTCTAAATTATTAATAAAAATTTAATAAAAAAAACCAAATAAAAAATAATTTACTAACAATTGCATCATGCACAATTGTTTCATGTTATGTTTATGCACCAGAATGATTGATTGATACTGACTGGTGCGTCTTTTGTTGATTCAAACTTACGGTGACTTTCCTCGAATTTACTCATAATTAATAGTTTATGTGCTAAATTCAATGGTTTCACGTAATGCTCTCTACGTAGTTTAATTAGTGCAGTGCGTGTTTGTACGTAAGGTTGATAAAAATAGTTTCAGGGAGGTTAACTCGGCGGGCTCATCTCGACAAGCTCGATGAGCGAGACATGATTCGGCGGGCTCATCTCGACAAGCTCGATAAGCGAGACATGATTCGGCGGGCTCATCATAAAAGCTCGATAAGATTTTTTCGGTACTTCATAGTTGAGAAATAATAATTAAATCCCTGATTGAAGGAACAATAGTGAAAAAATCAAGATGTTACTTTAGGAAAGTAATCTCAATTTGACTGGCAACAATTTTTTTCTTAACTTCGTTTAAATTAAATCAAATGGATAGTCGAATTTCGAGAATTACAATAAATCCGGAAATTTGTCATGGAAAGCCGACAATAAGAGGATTAAGATATCCTATTGAGAATTTACTCGAGCTGCTTGCTTCAGGAATGTCGATGGAAGAATTACTAGAAGATTATCCTGACTTAGAGAAAGAAGATTTTCTTGCATGTATTGAATATGCTTCAAAACTTTTACACGTCAAAAGTATCCATAGAATCGCGTCGTGAAATTTATCGTTGATGCACAATTGCCAAAAGCACTTTCTGATTTATTAAAATACAGAAATTACGACTCGTTGCACACACTTGCTTTGTTGAATCAAAATTCTACATCTGATAAAGATCTAACTGAAATTGCTATTCTACAAGAACGCATTATTATCACAAAAGACAGTGACTTTTTAGAATCTTTTTTGTTAAGTTCAAAACCTAAAAAACTGATTATCATTCGAACGGGAAACATATCAAATAAGGAGCTCCTGAGTTTAATTGATCAAAATTTAAATGTCATTACAGAACTTATTTCCAGAAGTAATTATATCGAAATCACAAGAACCGAAATTGTGGAGCACGAAAGTTGATCACCGGTAAAACTCGAGGTTAGGTTGAGAATGAACACTTCGACTGGCTAATGCGGAATGGACGTTTCGACATGATTCGACGTGCTCATCTCGACGGGCTCGATGAGTGGGAAGTGATCTTCTTATGAGCGGGAAGTGATTTGATGGGTTCAGTGCAAGGAATAAAGAACTTAATCCTTGAAGATTTCCAACAGGTTGACGTTTAAATCAGGAAACATAATGGAATTTACTTCCGTTGCGCCATCATGAATGTTGAATACACCCGCAGATTCAAAGGTATTATTTACCGAAGTGAAAATCTCCATGCTTTTGGAGTCTGGATTTACAATCCAATATTCTTGCACACCATTTTCTTCGTATAAGTTGAATTTTTCATTGTAGTCCTTTTTCATGGTGCTGTCGGATGTAATCTCAACTACTAAATCTGGCGCATCGATAGCTCCACGATCATCTAGTTTAGTCAAGTCGCAAAAAACGGAGATATCAGGTTGGACTACTGAATCTACTTCGCTGTCGCTTCCTTTATTTTTTTTCAATCGCACATCGAAAGGGGCTTCTTAAACTTCACAACAATTGGAATTAATATAATTTCCAAATGCCATTAAAAGTTGAAAAGAAACTTTTTGATGTTTACGCTTAGGAGCGGGGCTCATTTTATAAATCCAACCTTTGATCAGTTCAAGTCGGTCGTCAAAAGTCCATGTTAAATAGTCAGCATAGGTGTAGCGTTTTTTCAAGTCTAATTGTGATATGTCTGTTATTTGGGGCATTTTTTCTTCCTGTTAAATTATGAAAAACACAAGTAAAGATAGTTTTTATTTTATTAATTATTAAGTTTATGGGCTTATTTCGACGGGCTCGATGAGCGGAATGGGGAATTGGAATACTTAAATCAATAAAGGTTTGGGAGGAACCCTCTATATAAATAAGGGCCTTTTTGCTTGAATAAAAATAAATTCATTAATGACCAGCTAATCCTGGTTTTAAGAAAAAATAGATTTTGATTAGCATGAAAAACAGCGCATTACGTTAATATTTGAGCTATCATCTAAAAAGTAGACGGAACTAACACTAAGAAATTCTGTGCGATTAGTTCATATAATCTCAACATTAAAAAACCAACTGACAACGATGTGACAACGATAAAGTATGTTCAAATTATTTTATATTTTATTTTAGTTGTAGCTTTAATACAAATACACCGATAAAAAAATTGAAGTATGTCTACCGTTCGTTTCAATCTTCGTGATAAAAATACCAAGGGTAAAACGCTTGTGGTTTTATTGTATTCGTTTGACTCTAAACGCATTCGAATTTCAACAGGAATAAGCTGCTACGTTAAAAATTGGAATTTCAACAAACAACGCATCTATGAACGCTTTGATATTCCTTATTACAGGGAACATAACCAGCATTTCACCACCTTGGAAAGCAATATATATGCCTTGCAGAATGAGCTCAATATCGCCAATAATAAAGTGAGTGAATCCCTGTTCAAAGAGTTGCTTCTTCAACGATTAGATAACGGAAACAAGCCCAAAAACTTGCTTTCTTTTTGGATGTATTTTGATCAATTTATAGAAGCAAAAAAACGAGAAATCAAAGATATTGGCGATTATGACAAGGCATTGCGTAAACACCTGAAAATTGTTGAAGATCAACAAGGGATTGAACTAACCTTACCTAATTTGGAACGGAAAAGTGATTTTCTGGCGGCATTTGATCGGTATTTGGGATACGATGCTAAAAACAGAAAAGGAGAGCAAGGATTATCCATTAATACGATTGGGAAGCAATACAAAAATTTGAAAGTGTTTTTAAATTGGTGTTTTACCGAACAAATAATTTTGCCTTTTTCACTCAAACACCTGGTAACAGAACGAATTGAAGTGGATTCCGTTTATCTAACAGCAGCAGAACTAGACCGACTTGAAACGTTAGAACTTACGGGGCAACTGGAAATTTGCAGGGATTTATTTCTAGTAGGTTGCGAAACAGGACTTCGGTTTAGTGATTTCAGTAATTTGCAGCAGAGTAATGTAAGTGGTTCACAACTGGAAGTAAGGCCAAAGAAGACACGAGGTACAACAAGTAAAAAATTAATTATTCCAATATCCGGAAGATTGAGCAGTATACTTGATAAATACGAAGGAAAATTGCCCAATTGGCCCGTGCATGGATTACATAATTTTAACGAAGGTGTGAGAAAATGCCACGAAAAAGCCGAAATCAATGTAAATCAGGTAATTGAACATCGAAAAAGGGGTCAAATACAAGAAACATGTCAACCAAAATGGCAATTAATCTCTTCACACACGTGCCGAAGAACATTTTGCACCCTAAAGTTTCTGCAGGGCATGCCCGCACACGTTATCATGAAATTTTCTGGACATACAACAGAAAAGAACTTTCTCTCCTACCTCAAATTGGATGCGGAAATAAACGCGGATAAATACCGCAACTTTTTCTAAAAAAAGATCTAAAAATAGCTTTTTCTTTCACCCCACTTATTTTTTTTTTGAAAATAGTTTGACAACTCAGTGTCATTTTGACACTTGTTAGTCTATGAAAATCAATTAAATAATACTACATCAATAGTCGGGAGGGGAATATTTCTTTTTCTAACAAGTCTTTTTTTAACCCGGTCAAGACCGATATACAGGTACTAAAACGATCAACCTACTCTATTTCTCATCTAAATTCTAATCCTATGGAAAAAAATTACCATTCAAACTCAATTGAAAAAACTAGCCCGGCTCGCCTTGGGCACATTTTCAAATCTTTCGCACTCACCCTGGCGATGCTTGTGGTGGGGATTGGTGGTGTTTGGGGGCAGATTGCAACTACCTATTCGTTTCAGCAAACAACCGGAACTTATGCAGACATTACAGGTGGTACACTATTGGGCACTGCAACTACATCTACTGGGGCTACTTCTCTTGACGATAATGTGTATGCAGTAACCGGGTTGCCTTTTACATTTACCTACAATGGAGTAGGGTA
>CAMAQX010000177.1 GCA_945860455.1 Lishizhenia tianjinensis | reverse complement strand
TAGCGATGATTTTTCTTTCAAGGGATTCTGAGGAGTAACAACCAGCCAAACCTGATCCAATTCGGTATAATCAGCCATGTAATTGGCAATAATTAAATGACCAACATGAATCGGGTTATACGTTCCGAAGTACAATCCTATTTTCATCTTTCAATGAATTGGGTTATTCGCTCTTTAATTTCAGTAACTGCATGATCAAGATCATTATTCACAAGGATATAATCAAATTCTTTTGCACGGTCCATTTCAAAATTTGATTTACTGATGCGCATGTGAATTTTTTCCTCAGTTTCTGTTTTACGCGATCTTAAACGCTCTTCCAATACCTCGATTGATGGAGGTTGAACAAAAACGGCTAATGCATTTGAACCAAAAAAGTGTTTCAAATTTAATCCTCCCACTGCGTCTACATCAAAAACAACCACTTTATTGTGCGACCAAATCCGTTCAATTTCAGATTTTAGCGTGCCATAAAAATTGTTGGGATAGACCTCCTCCCATTCAACAAATGCTTGTTCATTGATTTTCTTTTGAAATTCCTCAACACCCAAAAAATAATAATCCACCCCATTTTTTTCATTGGGCCTTGCTTCGCGACTACAGGCTGAAACAGAAAATTCCAAGGTGGTTAAGTCATTCAATAAGCGATGAACAATTGTTGTTTTGCCCGCACCTGAGGGGGCTGAAAAAATAATACACTTGCCTGTTTTATTTCCCATCATTTCTACAATGTATTTAAAACTTGTTCTTTAATTTTTTCTAAATTATCTTTCATGTCGACTACCAGTTTTTGCATAGCGGCATGATTTGATTTACTTCCCAAAGTGTTGATTTCTCTTCCAATTTCCTGAGCAATAAAACCCAGTTTTTTACCAGACAAAGGTAATTTCATTGTTTCAAGAAAGTAATCCAAGTGATTCGACAATCTAATTTTTTCTTCAGAAACATCCATTTTTTCAATATAGAAAATCATTTCTTGTTCCAAGCGATTTTGATCCACTGATGCGTGTGCCAAATCTTGTAATCCTTTTTGAATGCGTTCTTTAACCGAAATAATTCGTTCAGCCTCATATTGCGGTATCTCCTGCAAACCTTTTTTAATTGCTAAAATTCGGTCGGTTAAATCCTGATTAAGCACGGCACCTTCTTGTTGACGAAAATTAGTTAATGCCAAGCACGTTTTTTCAACTAAATCTAGCACCCACATTTTTTCTTCTTCGGAAACTTCAATGGATTGATTGCTAACTACATCCGGCATCCTTAAAATCAATGATAAATAATCCGCTGGTTGATCGCCCAATTTTTCATTCAAGGTTTTTATTTGATTGAAATAATGGACAGCTAATTCTGTATTTATCATACCCGCTTCTATGGCGCCTGCACTTTCTAAATAAACACCAACGTCTATTTTACCTCTATCCAATTGCTCTGCAACAATTTTGCGAATTTCAGATTCAAATTCTTTGTATGGTCCAACAAACTTGAGGTTTAGGTCCAATGACTTACTGTTCAATGAACGAATTTCAATAGAAACTTTTTTAGCTCCGAAAACTCCATTCGTTTTTCCAAAACCCGTCATTGATAATAGCATAGTGTATTTTTTTACAAAGGTAGGAATTTTGAAATGAACAGGAAGATATGTTTATGGAAGGACCTTTTCCAAATAGCCATTGGATTTTATTTGTTGTTAGGAAATCATGAAAAATATTTCAACTCAATATCCACCACCAAGATCCTGCTGTAACTACAAGAAATATCAACCCGAGAATTAGTGCGATTGCAAAACGCTTCATAAACACTTTTCGGCTTTCCAGTATTGGCATCATTTGTAAACGAACTTCCGCTTGTTGATTCGGAGTAATAAAGGTTACAAGGAACCAAATTAGCGTGGTTAAAACAGTCACGACCAATACGCGGGATTCTTCCATCGGGAAATCTTTAAACGGTGTGAATTCGTGAAAACTTGGATAAAGCATCGTTAAAAAAGCAGAACTTAACATGGCGCTCAGCTGGGTCCAGGCATTGATCCGAAACCAGATCCAACGGAGAATATAAACCGGAGCAACTCCGGCGGCCATAGAAAAAGTAATTTTCACCAAACTTTGCAAACTTTCAATTTGCCAGGCAAAAACAATGGCTACCACTGATAACAGTAGCATGGAGGTGAATGAAACAAGTCGAATTCTTTTTACAGAGGCATTGGGTTGGATGTACATTTTATACGCATCCATTGTTAAAAAGGAAGCGCCCCAATTCATATACGATTCAGCAGTGGTAATAAACATTCCGAAAAAACCTAATAATACGATACCTTTCAGTGCTTCAGGAACAACGCCAAAAATGCGATCAATATATTGAATTTCTTGATTTCCGTTATCGGAGGATAAACCCAAAACAAGCAAGATGTGAGCTATTATAAAGAAACTGAAAACAAACGATATCCCAATGGGAACCAAACCAGAAAGTACGGCGTTTTTTTTGCCTTTCACTGCGGTGTATCGTACCATTTCAGGTCCTCCCCCGTCAAAAAGGTAACTGCTCCACCATTGAACGCCAAGAAAAACAACTAACGAAAACCAAGCGCTTGAATCTGTTGAATATGGTAAAAGTTGTTTTTTATGTGGATGCTGCTCAAAAAATGCAACTAAGCCATTCCAACCAGAACTGACTTTCCACAAATAATAAAAAATCACCACTAAACTAAAAAAATAAATCACTGCATGAAAAGCATCCATTTTTAATTTTAGTTGGAACACATTTTTTAGGGCAAAAAGGCATAATACCACACCAGTTAATGCAAGCGAAAGTTTTGGATCTATATCAAAATAAGTTTGTAACACACGTGCAAAACCAAGCACATGAAAACACAGGGACAAAGCCACAACTATGCCTCCAACATAAATGGCTCTAAAAAGATGTAAGATGCGCCCGCTTTTTCCTGGGAAACGAAACAGCAAAAACTGATTATCGGTAATGAAATCCATTTTTTGCCACAGCGGAGCAAATACGATGGGTACGACGAAAGTTCCGAGCCAACCCGCCCACACCATCCACAAACCTTGCATGCCATACTGCGCAATGATTCCAGTCAATAATTGCCCTTGGTCTACTGACAGATAAAGCATGTATAACGACAAACCGGAAATCAGCCAAGAAACTTTTTTACTGGAATTGAATACGGGATGCATCCATTCTTTCTTCTGAAGAAAAGTAAAGACAAGAATGAATACCAAATAAAGAATCAAAATTAGCACAGAGCCAATAATTTTTAATTAGAAAAAAATTGAACTTTAAATGAGTAGGTTGTTAAAAATACCATTTTTATCCGAAAAAGATGCAACAACACTTTTTTTTGGTCAGAAAATTAAAAAGCCCCACCTACCGAGGATAGAGGAGGCTTTGCAGCGGAATGGGTAACTATTGGGTTACCAACTAATCTGTTTTAACGACAAATACTTCTAACTTACTATTATCTACATTTTGATTTTAAGGTTGCCTTCAGTGATCCATTGAAAAACAAAAGCGTACACCACCTATAAAATGCAACGCCATTAATTTGAATTAATACTTTACCCCCTTCACCTTTTCTCGCATCAACTCTTCGTCCTTCGATGGAAATTGGAGCAACTAATTTCAACCAACCATGTTTCTGAAATTTAGTGATTTCATCATACCCTAAGAAAATATTGGTTTGACCACCGATTAACTTTTTAGATTTATATAATATTCCTTTATCAGTTGTAATCAATACGTCTGGAGATAAGCCTCTTTTAAAACTTAAAATTGCTGGTAGATATTTTTGACCTTGAGTAGAAGTAACTCCTTTTTCGAGAAGAATTTTCTTTAGCTTATCATTATTGGCATTTGATAATTTCTCAACTAAACTGATAGTTGTATCCCCTAATAAAAGAATGTCTTTATTCAAAACACCATTGTAACAAAACATATTAATTGATTCAAATGGTAGAAATGATTGCCTTGTTTTAAACCACCCTTTTTTCACATGACCAATACCCTTTTCCCCAATTAAAATTCTTTCTCTGTAAGATAACCATCGCCCAGGTTGAAATAATGGAAAAGAAGTCTTTAAACTTTCCCCTTCACTTTGAACAATTTGAGCCCCATTTTGCTGGATATACTCTTTTATTTTACCAAGGTCATTTTTAGTTAACCCTAATATTTTCAACGTATTATCATCAGCACCACCAGCCTTGTAACCTGTTATTAATTTATTTCCAAGCAGACCAATTTCCGTATCAAAAACAATTATTTTATCAGAATTTAAAAACTTGTGTTTTCTTTTAAAAAACCATAGGGTTTTCAACTCTCTTTTCAGTTGACCATCTTCTAGTTTTAGCTGGTAACTACCAACATAATAAAACAATTGAGCTAAAATATTCGGTTTTACTATCATTTTTATGTGATTTTAATTTATCGCGTTACTATTCAAAATTTAAAAGCTTTTTCTAATGATTCGCCCTATACCTCATATCTGGTGTGCCATCCTTTTTACGTGGACCCGCTTTTCTCATAGCGAAATTGGCTATTGACGCTCCTGCATCTTGTAATAATCTTGAATCATCCCATATTTTCTGTAGTCCATCTTCTTTCGATGCAAATCTCACTTCCGTTTTTTCACGTATTGTGTAATTGTAAAAGAAACCATCTCTAAAAACCAGTGTGCCCTTTTGTCCATCAGCGAATTTAATACCTATGAATTTATCATTTTTGCGTTTTCTAAAATCAAGCACATCGCTAGGCCCTTTTTCTAATTCTTCCTCTTTAAAACTCTTCGCGTAAGTATATGTTTCATAATGAATTGCTTCTTTTAGGTCTTCAGCAGGCACAGCAGATTCTTCCAATGCTGCAGCTTCATTTGCAGATGCCATTTCATTTTCCAATTCAGCTTTGTTTAGTGGTTTGTCCTTTTGGTTGGCTCCTCCACAACCTATAAGAATAGCAGCAGTCAGAACGAACGAAAGTGGTAATAATGTAATTTTTTTCATCTTTTTTATAGTTGATTTACAAAACATTAAGTTCTTATGAAATTAATTGATTCAAAATTGTTGATAATAAACCGTAAATAAAACTGCAACTTACGGCAACTTTATCTTCAACCCTAAAGAAGCAGGGGGTTTGAACAAAATATGTAATTTAGGGCGTATGGAATTCTATCAATCCGTTTATTATTCAATGATTTTGTCCGATTTGCGAAAAAAATCGGGTATTTCAATGCGCTCTTATTCGGATGCCCTTTTATTATGTGCTGCAATGGAATCAGCTAAATTCTCCATCTCCTCACACACGCTAGCTCGTTTTTTTGGGTTTATTCCACGCAGAAAAGTCTACCCATCTACGCTTCAACTCATCTGCAATTATTTGGGGTTTGACCACTTTGATGCTTACCGAAGCTATGTTGATCGAACCCATC
>CAMAQX010000176.1 GCA_945860455.1 Lishizhenia tianjinensis | reverse complement strand
AATAAGCATTTTAGATAAGGAATATGATATTCATGGAACCTTAATCGATATTTCCTTTTTCTTTATGTACATCAAAACAAGCGATGATGACATTATCACTATTCCTAATTCAGTTGTTCTCAGTAAGGTAATTAAACTTAAAGGGAAATCAAAATAAAATTCTCTTTCTAAAACAGCTTATTATCCTTAATGGATAATTTAATAGGCGCACATTAGGGATGATGTATATTTCTTCTTAATCCTAAAGGCAAACAAATAAACTAAATATACCAATCATTATCAAAAAAAAATGCTGCCAAACAATTATTGACAGCATTTTTTAATTTATTATCTAGGTCTTAATCAAACTTAACTTCCATCTCAACCCTTCTATTTTTCTGACGACCTTCTGGTGTATCATTGGTTGCAATTGGTTTAGTTTCTCCAAAATAGAATACTTTGAATTGTTTATCATTTACTCCTTTAGAAACTAAATATGCTTTTAATGATTCAGCTCGTTTTTTCGATAATATCATATTCGCTTGATCATCTCCCACATTATCCGTATGTCCAGAAATATGAAGGTCCCATGTTGGTTGTTTTTTCAATAATTCAGCCAATTCATCTAATGAAACAAATGAACTTCCTTCTATCACATCTTTTAATTTTTCAAACTCTAAATTATCAAATGCAGTTTTCAATACCTCAGCTTCCTCTTTTTCAATCACTGGACAACCTTTATTTGATATAGGACCAGCCGTATTCGGACAATCATCGTCTTTGTCAAGTAATCCATCATTATCCGTGTCTTTATAAGGACAACCTTTATTCGCAATTGGACCTGGAGTATTTGGACAATCATCATCCTTATCCAATAAACCATCTTTATCAGTATCAGGCCAAGGACAACCATTGTTCTCTTTCGGACCTTTTTCAAGTGGACATCCGTCTAAATAATCCAATATACCATCTTTATCCGTATCCGGACATCCATTTAGCTCAATTGGACCAGGAACTGTTGGACACGCATCATCAATATCTCTAATTCCATCTCCATCTTTATCTGGACAACCATTCAATACAATTAATCCAGAATCAGTTGGGCAATCATCTTTGCTATCCATTAAACCATCAAGATCGGTATCGGGACAACCGTTAAAAATTTTCAATCCTGCAACATCCGGACAACTATCGTTTTTATCAATAATTTTATCTCCGTCGCGGTCTGGACAGCCATTAAATTCTTTTAAGCCGGCAACATCTGGACAACTATCATTTTTGTCGATAATTTTATCCCCATCTCTATCGGGACAACCGCGGAATTCAACCAGCCCTGAATCAAGTGGGCAATCATCTTCACTATCCATAATCCCATCCTTGTCTGTGTCTGGACAGCCTCTAAACGCCCAAGTTCCTGGGACATCAAAACATTCATCCTTGTTGTTTGAAACTTTATCCCCATCCTTATCATGGATTCCATCGTATAAAATTGGCACACGCACACCTGCATAGAATTCAGCACCGCGAATTTTACCGGTAGCAGTTAACAATCTATAATCAGTAACGCCAATCGTTAGCGGTCCTAGCCTTGCGCCAAGACCTGCCTTAAATCCGCTGTATTCATTTATTGATATGGGTACATGCAACCCAAACCATGCATAGTCGAAACTTGGTGTAATTGAAAATTGATTAGGAACTTTCACTTTAGCGGCTCTTTTAGGAGATATCATATTGAGCATTCCAGTAGCGTTTATATAAAAACACTTCCAAATATGATAATCAACTTGCAGACTAAACGCAGAAGGTGTTCTCATTGTAAACGTAGAAGATGTATCTTGATTAGCTACCCATTGAGAATTGCCCGCAGCAGTTGATTCTTGCATCAAGGTATCAATAATTTGATCGAATGTTAAAAAGCTTGTACCTGTTTCAAATCGATTTAAATCAAATTTCTCTTGAACATTAACAGTGAAATCACGGCTCAAACCGCCCTTATTAAATCGAAGTGAACCCAGATCTAGAACTGAAGCTCCAACGCGCAATTTGTATTTATTTTTATTTTTTATCCAAAGATTGGTTTCGCCATCCATATCATATTTGAACTTTTTAAAATCAGGTCTCCATTCATAAACGACACCTAAATCCAATCCAAGGCCGAACTTAGTTGCAGCTTTTGGCAGTCCAAATTTATTCGTTTGGGAATTACCAGAAACTAAATCATCCAAATTATCGGAATATCCATAAGCAAAATCGCCTTGCAGTAAAAAGGAGGTGTCCTCATCTACTAAGCCATATTTAAAATTATCTGTAAAAACATACGCAGCGGTATAGCCTTGCAATAATTTTAATTTTCCACCTGCTTTAAAGAAATGCTTTTCATTTTTAGTATTAATTACTTGAGAATAATTGATACCATATTCTGTCCACGACATATGATTCAAATTCAATAATTCCTCTGGTAATGCCCTACCCCATAAATCGTTCGTGTCCAATCCAGATTCTGCCAAAACAGCTAAACGAGAATCAAGATTATCTAAATTGGTGATTGTTCTTGCTTTTGCAGTAAATCCAACAGCTATTTTGGGAGTAACATGAAACATAAAATTGATTAAATCAACTTGAAAATTTGTATTTAACCCACGAGCAGCAACGGTATTCGTGTCATACAAATGCTTAATTATTCCTTCACTAAACGGTTGAAGGTTAAAATCCTCAAAGGGCTTTTGTCCCCAACCATTGAAAATTGCTGTATCACCAAAAGATTTGGACCACCAATATTTATCACCAAATATGCTTTGTTGACGATCGCGCATGTATTTTGCGTCAAAATACCCAAAGTTTTGATAGGTGTTAAAATTAATGCTCCCTAAATTTAAATCAAAGGCAAATCTACCGTCCACAAAGCTAGCAGGTTGAATATCTGTTGCCATTACACCACCATAATTACTAGACTGAACGCCAAGATATGATTGCGCGAAATGAAGATTTGATACTATTAATAGAATACTAAAAGCAAATCCTTTGTAAAATTTAATCATAAATATATTACTTAATGAAATACTGAACCAAATAACCATTAACAATAGTCGTCAAAGTAAGGGAAAAACCTGCACACTGGTTTAATGAAACTTTTCCCGACCCTTCAATTACTCCTTTAACATACATTCTGCCTTTGGAATCGTACAAATATACATTGTTTTCTGTTCCATCTACTACAGAAAAATAGGTTTCCTTATATGAATTCTTGAAAATTCCGGCTGATGACAGGCGTGCATTGCCGAAATCCTTTTCAAAAAGAACTTCTTTTAAATTTTTGGATACCATCAGTTTGTTTGACGACATTGATACCGTATAAAGTAACGAATCCATCCATGTTGCAGCAACGATATGCTCAGCCGAAAAACTTCCCTTTTGGCTCATTTCATCTTTACTTTTATTTAGTTCAAACAATTCAAGACGACCATCAGATAAACCAATTGCAAGGGATGAATTCGGTTTATCTACTAAAATTGCTTTTTGATTTAAAGGGATTTGAGTTACCATTTTCTTGTTATCTATTGAATACAGACCTATTTTTGTTTCTCCTTTGATTGATGCATGAAGCTTAGAATCTATTGTAAAAAAATCTAATTGCTCCCATTTTTCTTGTTCAGAAAGCTTCATTCTTTTTGATACAACACCCTTCGAATTAATCAAAACCAACTCATTTTTCCCTGAAATCACTCCCATTGTTAGTTGCCCTGAGTTTACAAAAGCATTAGCAGAACAACTGAATCCTACTTCCTTATTTTGCACAGGGAATCCCTCCAAATATTTCCCTTGTTTATTTAGGACATGGATTGAATTTGCGGTTGTAATAACAACATAATCTTGCTCATTCCATCGAAGTATCTGCATTTCACCAATGGGAATTGAGCCAATATTCTTTTTCCAGGTTTTCACCGAATTTTCAATCCCTTGAATGATTCCTTGATCAGTTAAACAGACAATATTTCCCTTTCCTTGAAATGATTTAAAATCCTTTATCTTGCCGGAAATTGAAATCGAATTATATTCCAAATCCGTATTTAAGCTTAATTTTTCAGCTTTATATTTTACTTCAGTTTGAATGATTTTATCACCCAATACCGATAAAGAACTATTTTGAAATTTACCAAGTGATCGATATGAAACTAACTTGGGAAGGTTTTCCATGAGTTTATTCAAGTCTTCATCATTATATACCCATGTTTTATTCAATTCGATTTCAGTTAATATCAAATCAATCACTTCTTTATTCGTTGAAAATAGTGCCATGTTATCAATTGTTTGAACAAAATAAACTCCTCTACCCGCTCCTATTCTAGGTGAAATTTCTAAAGAATTGTATTCGCCTTTTAACGTGTTATCTTCTGACAAATGAAGTAGTTCGTTTAGGTTTTGTACAATATTTTGACCTTCAATAAATTGACACATGAAAACACGTTGATTTTCAAAATTAAATGAAACAAATCCTGCATCTACCCAACTAGAAATTGCGCCTTTTGCGAAATTTGGATCAATCGATTTTAAATAGGTTGATTCATAAAAGCAATAATTCTCTGCTCTAACAGGAATATAGGATTGAAAAACACTCTGATCCTCAACCAATTTACCCTTAATTCCATTTGCATTTTTAGAATGATATTCTACTGTGTTTTCATTCTTTAGATAAATATCAATGTAATTAGGTTTGGTCGTTCCTAAATTCGCAATAGAAGCACTTGCATTTCTATCCAATTGACCATAATCGAATTCTAACCCCTCGACATCTTCCTCATACTTAAAGATTAGCAATCGGTTATTTTTAAACACCCCATTAAATTGTTCAATTTTATATGCTTCTCCATCAATAGAATATCGCAAATTGGCTTTAGTGAGCAACTGATTAATTGACGAAACTGTCCAACTATTCGAATTTTCGATCAAAATAAGATTTCGTTTTTTACTAATGTACACATCTGAATTAGCTGGTAAGAGGGACAAAAGAGGCTCAATACTATTCTTGTTTTCGCTTAACGTTGAAAACTCAATTTGATTCCAATCGAACGAATTTGGCTTGTGAATAACCAGCACCTGTTCGTCTTTTTTACTAAAAATGGAAGCCGGATCAAGGGAGTTTTTCCAATGAGTCATGGTGTAAACTGCATAACCAATCCAGCACAACAAGGCAATACTCAGAATCCAGAGAATCGTTCTAAACATAATACAACTTAATAAACAAATGTAAAACGATTCAAAACACTATACGATAGGGATTTCCGAATAAGATTAACAGAGGAATGTTTACGGAAACAAATCTAATTGAACGGAATCCCCTAGTAAATTAAATGTCATTCGATGAAATTGAGTTGGGCCGAAGGTTAAAATGGCATTCCGGTGTGTTTTAGTAGGATACCCTTTATTTTTATCCCAAGCATATTGCGGGAAATCAGCATGTAATTTCAGCATTAAT